>CAMLLE010000038.1 GCA_946480555.1 uncultured Verrucomicrobia subdivision 3 bacterium | reverse complement strand
CTCGCGCGGCGTGGCGCCAAACACCTGAAGCTCATAATGCAGACGTTGCTTCGATCCATGTGAGCGATACGGATACGTCAAATCGCTGAAGCCAGTGAACTGAACGGTGTTTGGCGTTCCAGCCACGGACAGGTAAACGCGGTTCTCGTTCGCGGCGAGCGTGACGGAATTGGTGCCCGAATTCCAAAGCGGCGAATAGCGCTCCACGCCTGAATCGGAAATCACGATGAACGAGGCGCGCCAATCCGCGCCGCGAGCCGCGTCCGCCAAGCCGTGGAAGTTCACCGTCACTTCACGCCCCGCGCCGGAGCCATGCGGCACCAGTTCGTGAATGGTGTAGCCGCCTTGCATTGGCGCCATTTCAATCGGCACCCGCCACCAGTTGGTGTTGTCCGGACGCCGCACCAGTTCGGTCGTGAGAAAGCGGCGCCAGAGCGTTGGATTCTGGGTGTTGAGGGCATTCGTGATTGCCGTTTGATTCTGATAATCGAAAGTCAATTGCCGCCGCGCGAAGCAACCAATGATGTCCTTCACGTTCGAGGTGGGCGTAAGATTTTCCAGCGTGGTGTACATGTAAACGCCCGGCAGATTCTGCTTCCAGATTTTCGCCATCGTGCCGAAGCCCAAATCCGGCAAGCCGTCCGGGTTTTCATCCAGATACAGGAAGAACGGCCAGGAGAGGTAATAGTCGCGGCCGTGGGCGACAATCATGTGGGCGCTGTGGATGTAATTGGCGTCGATGCCGCTGTCGTTCGGAAACAAGTTCCGGTAAAAGGTCAGCCACAGTTCCCGCCCGTAATTGGCGTGCCCCTCCGACCACGAGCCGTCCACCGTCTGACCGCCATCGCGTTGATGGAACTGAAACACGTGCATCACCTCGTGCGGAATCACCCACGTCGGCGGATCCATGCGCAGGCCATCGGGCGTGATGTTCATATAACCGAAGGCCGTGTTGCCATCTCCGCCCGCCCAATAGCCGCTGTGCCAGGTGATCATGTTCACCTTGTATTTATTGCCGTTGCGATTGCCGGGATTCCAGGATTCCGCCGGTTCGCGGTAACCGAGCAGGTTCACATAGACCTGCCAGGTTTCTTCAAGGTTCCGCAGCGTGTGATGCGGCATGGTGCTGCGCCAGAAACTATTCGTCGTCACCGACGCGTCCCAAAGAAAGCGGAAGTGTTTGGACTCCATTGAAAGGACGGTTCGGCCGAATGTGTTGAGGGCGCCCGGCGCGGGACATTCCGTGCTGTTGCGAACCAGATAAACTTCGCCCGCACGATCGCCCACGCGCAGGTAATCGATGGCGAATTCGTCGCCCGCCGTCGCCGCATTTCCCATGGGATCAATTCTCAGGTCGCGCAAGTTGCCTCGCCATGCGGGTTCGAGTCCCACGTCGATGCGATACGTGTGAAACGCGCCGTCCTTGGGGATCATCGAATTGGGAATCGTCAGCACGCGCGTGCCGCTGATGCCGGGCGTATTCGTGACCCCGTAGTAAATCTGGATGTTGCCCGTGAAGCTGGCCGGAACTTGAATCCGCAATTCAACCTGATCGAAGAATCCGAGATCGAGATCGGGCCCGGCAAAGTTCAGCCGCGAAATCTGGGGATTGCTGCCGCTCGCAGTGCCGTTGATCGAACCACCGGAAACCGCCACCCCGGTAACGCCTGAGGTGGTCCACGATTCAAAGTCGCCATTCGTTTCCCAACCGCCGAGCGTGATGAAGTTTGTCAGCGCGGGTGTCACAGGATCGACGGCGATGTTGCTGTTCGTGGGTGCAACCGAACCGCCGCCGGAAACCAGAAAGCTGCCGCGCTCCGGTGCGTTTGCATATACCAGCGTCGAACCCGAACCCGCAAAGGCGAACGCGCCGGCGTAGCACGTGACTCCAGTTGGTAGATTCGTGACATCCACGCTGCTGCCCGTTCCCGAATAAACAACCAAGTAATTCGTCGCCAACAGCATGTCACCCGCGCCGAAATTTGGATTCGCGGTGTAGGTGAAGCCATCGATCGGGCGCTGCTTCACAGCTTCGGAACCAGTCCAGATGGCGACCAGTGTTCCGGCGCTTCCCGCTCCCGGCGTCCAGGAAATCGTGGCGTTGCGATTCGTTCCACTGACGATGTTTAACCCGGTGACGGGCGAAGGTGGCGTGGCGAGGCTGTCGAAGTTCGTGGCCGAGATGCTGAAATCGCTGAACTGAACGCCAATCGCATTGTTGAAGGTGGCGTGCATGATGCCGACCTGCAGCGGCAGCCCCGCAAAGTCCGAACGGCTCAGGACGCTTCCATTCAATGGCGCGGGAAAATTCACGAGCTGCCAGGAATCGCCGGCCGATGCGCGCTGGTAGAAGTTGAAGTTCGTGCCGTTCACGCGATCAATGCGCAGCCAGTAATGGTTGTTCGGAAAGCCGCCGGGATTGATCTGCGTCACCGTGCCGTTCACTTCGTTGCGCAGGTAATTTGGGAAATTGAACTGATCGAAGCGCGTCCATGACACGTAGTCTTCGGTTCCGCCGAGCGGATTTCCGCCCGGCGAAAACGCCCGCACCTGCAATCCCGCGGTGTTGAAGCCGGTGCTGTCGTAAGGGCTCACCACGCGCACGACCGCGGAGAAATCGCCCCTGACGACCTTGTAAAGGAAGAAGCCGTCGTCGTCCGCGCCTTCCCATGCGGTGCTCGTCGATTCGACCGACAGCAGGCCATTGGTGCTGATGTTGGCATCGCACTTGAGCGTGGCGCCGGGAGTGCCGCCGCCAGTGCCGGTGTTGCTGAATTCGTTCGCGCCGAAGTAAACGCCGTCCCAGATCGTGCCGCTCACTCCGTTCGTCAGGTAATTCACGTCGGCGTTGAAGTTGTCCGTGATTGTCGCAGCGGAAACTGGAAAGACCGACAAAGCCAGTGCGGAGAGAAGCGCAGATCGGATGCTCATGTTCAGGTTTGAAATCGTGCCGGGAAACAACCGCTGCGCCAATGCAATCAACGCACCCCGCGATGTGCGAAACGCACTTCATCAACAGGGCTGCACTGCCGAGCAGCCCCAAACTCCCATTCCTCGCGGTCAGCGAGGAATGAGACGACCGGGATTTGGTCGACCGCCTTTGCAGTTCTCAAGCGTGTGGACAGAACAGCGCTCCGCTTGTTCTGTCGGAATATGGGGCGGACGGCAGGTTCGCCCTACCGGTGATTACCTTTGCGCAAGGGAAAGCTCACTTCACCCCAATCATCAAACGCCTGATCGGCCTGGCAAAGGCGATCAACAGGAGTCCCGCCGCCACAGGCAGAATCACTGCATTCAGATAGAGTCCCGACCATTGATGGAGCGCATCCGTGCGAAAATTTCCCGCGATCACGCCCGCCAGCACGTTCCCCAGCGATGTCGCCAAAAACCAGGTGCCCATCATCTGCCCCACCAGCCGGCGCGGCGAAAGCTTCGTCACAGAACTCAACCCCACCGGACTCAGGCACAGCTCGCCAAACGTGTGGAACAGATACGTCATTACCAGCCACATCGAACTGGCCTGCACACCGCGCGCTGCCACCGCTGCGCCGCCGACCATGACGAGGAATCCAATGCCCAGCAGCAGCAGTCCGAGGCCGAACTTCACCGGAGCCGAAGGATCAAGATTGCGCCGCCCCAGATTCACCCAAAACGCGGCGAACATTGGCGCGAACAGGATGATAAAAATGGCGCCCAGCGACTGAAACCAGCCGGCGGGCACTTCGAACTTTCCTAACGTCCGATCCGTGAAGCGCTCCGCAAAAATGTTGAGCGACGAACCGCATTGTTCGAATCCAGCCCAGAACAGCGCCGAAGCCACGAACAGAACCAGAATCACGCCGATGCGCTTCCGCTCGTCTGAGTCGAGACGGCTGAACAGGAACAAATAACTGAAGTAAACGGCGGCAATGCCAATGATGATCGCAGTCAGCGCGCGGGCAATGGCGATGGCGTTGAAATGGAGAATGCCCGCAAAACCCAGCGCGATCACAATGATCAGCGCGGCGATCCCGCCGAACAGGCCCACGCGTTCCGCCCAATGCAGTGGCGCATCCGAGCCGCGTTCCAGGCCGGCACCGCCAAGATGCCGGCGCGTGAGCCGAAACTGAATCAGCCCAAGCACCATTCCGATTCCTGCCGCGCCAAAGCCATAATGCCAGTTCACTTTTTCGCCCAGCCAGCTGCAAACCAACGGGCCAAGGAATGCGCCGAGATTCACGCCCATGTAGAAAATCGTGAAACCAGCGTCACGCCGCGATCCACCTTCGGGATAAAGATCCGCAACCAGTGTGCTCATGTTCGGTTTCAAGATTCCGCTGCCGAGCGCGACAAGGATCAAACCGAGGAAGAAGGTTTCGTTGCGGGGAATCGCGAGTGTGAAATGGCCGAGCGCGATCACGATGCCGCCATACCAGACGGCTCGTTGCGCACCCCATAACCGATCCGCCAGCCAGCCGCCGGGCAGCGCGATCAGGTAAACCGCGCCGGTATAGATGCCGTAAATGGCGTTTGCGGTTTTCTCGTCCATCGCCATGCCACCGCGAATGGTATCGATCATGAACAGCACCAGCAGCGCGCGCATGCCGTAATAGCTGAAGCGCTCCCACATTTCGGTGAAGAACAACGTGGAAAGCCCGCGCGGGTGGCGGGTGGAAAATGCCGCCGAGGGCGGCGAGGTGGGAACAGCGTCAACGGTCATGACGTGAGAAAAGCGGAAAGCGGGAAACGAGGAGCACGGTAGGAGACGACGTGAGGAGTCTCAAACTTGCAGTCACAAATTTTGGAGACTCCTTACGTCGTCTCCTACACGGGAACTGGCTCATAGCTTCTTCGCGACCAGTTCCGGCAGATATTTCACCGACACAGAGCCATTGGACATGACAGCTTCGTGGAAGCGTCCGAGGCTGAACTTCTCGCCAAGCCGCCGTTGCGTTTCGGTCCGCAAACGGTAATGCGCCATTCGTCCGACGAAATACGTGCTTAGCTGAACGGAACTTTGCTTCGAGCGGATGATCTTCAGCCGCGCTTCGCCTTCGGATTGAAACGCGCCCTTCACCAGCAGATCCAGCGCTTCGTCGTCGCTCATGTTTTCGCAATGCATCTTCTGGTCGAGAATCGCATTCACCACGGCACGCAAATAGAACTTCAGCTGATTCAGCCGCAGCCGCAGATCGCCGTCGCCATAACCCTGGTCGAGCATCATCTGCTCGGTGTAAACCGCCCAGCCTTCGACCATCACGCCGGACATCAACACGCGGCGGATCAGCGAGTCGGCGCGGTTCGCGTATTCCAGCTGCACGTAATGGCCGGGATACGCCTCGTGAATCGTCAGCACCTGCAGCATGTGCTGATTGTATTCCTCCAGGAAACTTTTCACTCGTTCTGGGCCCCAGTCGGACGGCGGCGGGCTGATGGCGTAAAAGCTGTCGGAGTTGGGATCGAGCGGCGGCGCGTTTTCGAGATATGCGAGCGAATTGCCGCGGCGGAATTCCGGCATCTCAATGATCTGGCAACGGTCCGGCTCCGGGAGTTTCAGGATGTCGCGATCGGCGATGAACTTTTTGATGTCGGCCACGGTCGCCTGCGCGTCGCGGAGCAGATTCTCCGGTTTGCCATGTTCCTGACCGACCGCGCCAATCACCTTGGTGATCGTCGCGTGACGGCCATCCGCGTCGTCCGGCGGCAGCGGCGCTTTCGGGAAGTAACGGCTCCAAAGCTGGCGCGAAACGACGTAGAGATCGCGCCGCACGCGGTCGAACTCCGCCTCTGCATCCGCCAGCGTTTGCTCCGCCGTCACGCCCGCGTCCACCTCCAGCTCGAACTTGCGGTTGAACTTCGCCCGGCCAATGCGCCATTGGCCGGTGGCGCGCTGCATCAATTCGCCTTCGAGGAAAGCCTGAAAATCCTTCAGGCTTGCCACAGCGGTTTGCGCCACCGCCTTCAACTTTTCGCGCTGCCCTGTGTCCCCGGCCAGTTCGAAAATCTCCTTCTCGTAAAAACCGATCGCGCCGCGGTTCTGGCGGATGGCAGTTTCGAGAACTGACTTTGGCGGACGCGTCAGCGTGCGTTTGGCTTCGCGGACAATGCGCGGAATTTCGGCAATGCGCGCGATGCTGTTCGCCACATTGGTCTCCTTCGGCAACGTGGACTGCACCAACAACAGGTAGACGCTTTCGTTGATGTAGCCGCCGTAGGTGCGCGGGTCTTCTTCAAAGGGTTTGCGGTTTTCCAGATTCCAGATTTGCGCGCGCAAGTCGGTCTGGAACATTTCAAAATCGATCTGCCCGTCGCGCGTGAGCTTCTGGTAATCCACGGCCTTCGGCAGCTCGGTCAGAGTTCTCTCTGCAAACTCAAGCCATCCCTGGCGGGCTTCGGGCGAAAGGTCTTCGAGCAGATGATCGAAGCGATGATCGCCCAGGCGCGTGGCATCCGTCGGCTGCATTTTAAACCGCTGATCCAGGTAATGTTTGAAGAAGCTGTTCAGGCGGTCTTCCTCAGCACTGAACCCCAGCGCCAGCGAGAACAGGAACACGGTTGCGGCCAGGACGTTTCGCAAAGTTTCAGTTTTCATTCCGGTCATTTTCAAGAGCAGAGCACGTCGTAATGCGCAACGGCAAGTTTGATTGGTTTCTGAAATTCACGGGGTGGCTGGCGTGGCGGAAATTTGCCCGGCAGCTTTCCGGCGAGCAAGACGCCAATCCTGCCTTCCTTCGTAAGCCATCGTTTCATGCATCAGCGCGTGGAGTTCAGGATCGTGTGTCTGCAAAGCCTCGCGGGTATTCACGTGCCCACCGCCTGCTGCATCGAAATACGCGAGCCAGCCGCGGCTCCAATATTCGACGGGATCTTCCGCTGCCGCCGTTCCTTTCAAAACTCCCTTCGCGCGAGCCGCGGCGTGAAGTTCCTTCAGCCGTGCGTCGAGCCGTTCATCGAGCCGCTTCACGCGCAACTCATACTGCTGCACGTTGCGACCGCGATTGTTCCAGTTCGGATCGACCGGACGCAGGCAGGTGTGGAAATAAACAGCGCGCGCCATCTGCCTGATCACTTCGCAATCCGCCCCACCCTCCGCCGATCTCAAAATATTTTCCTCCGGCACGACGAGCAGGCGGACCTCGGGCACGTAATCGAGTTCCTGCGCGCCGCCGTTGATTCGCAACATTGACCTCAGCCGTGAAAACTCCGGCAAATCCGAAAGCCGTTCGTCTTTCCCCAGAACCACAAGCTTCAGGTCGGCCGCGATCAACGCCTTCAACACGTCGTGGCGATAGGCAAACACCTTTCGGATCGTGTCGTTGGCGCGAAGCAGCGCCTCGTCGCTGGCACCGCGGCCAATGACCGGAAACTCCCGCGCCCAGGTGAACTTGGTGTAGAACGGATCGATGCCGAACCTTGCCGGCGGCGAAATTACACTCGGCTGCTTTCTGAGGAAGGTATAGCGCCAGTCGTTGCTGGCGTTCAGATGGAACACCGTTCGCACCAGTTCGTATCCCTCCGGATCGTAAGCCTGCAGTTGTTCGCGCGTGCCGATATGATTGTGATTCCAGTTGTTCACGCGATTGCAGTCGAAGTACGCCTGGCAGATTTCGGCCCAATACTCGCCCGGGTTTGAACCGGCATAGACATCTTTCCAACGACCTTTCTCGATCGCGTTCCGATACGTGGCGTTGCGCCGCTGGTTCCACGTGGGATCGATCGAACGCAATGTGCCATCAATCGTGTGACAAAACTCATGCAGGCCGATGCTTTCGTCGTCGTAACGATCCAGCGGCAGGCAAAGCAGGTTCTCCTCTCCGAAGCTCGTAGGCTTGCCGCCCGTGCCGCGGACGCGTTCGTTCTGATATTCCGGGTTGGGGCTGTTCCGATATTCCGGCATGTCGGTATAGACCTGGTCCTTACCGATGATGATGAGATACATGCCATTGCTCGCCATGGCCTGCGCGATGTCCGGCCGCCCGGCCAGCATGTGGGTGACAAGCCAGTGCGTTCGTTGCAGCGCGGCGTCTGCGACGCCGGCGTGAGCGGCAACGGAAATGCCCAGGACGGAAAGATGCTTCCCGTAAAACTGCCGGGCGGCTTCGCGATCCGATTCGCGAACAATCTGGAAGAAAGATTCGGGCGGGATGGTAACAGGAATGTCCGGAAGCGAAGCAGCAACGAAGGACTTGGAGGAGCGGCAACCGATACTGGAAAACGCCGCAATCGCGGCAACGAGAACGACGGCAAGCTGGCGGTTCATGGGAATCAACGCTGCCATTGAACCGCGAAAAATCCACGTGCCCATGCTCGGAATGCACCCATAACTATCGCGCATCATCATCGCCAGCTCCCGCAGGAGACGACGTAAGAAGTCTCAAATCTAAACGCCAAGCAAGAGAAGGTCAGGGCTCTCAAGCTTCGCCGATTTCAATCAAGCTCACCGCCGCCATGTCATTGTTCTTTCAACCTTAAAACCGTCAGCGAATGCGCGGGCAGTTCACAGTTGAAGCTGGAGTCGGCCAGTGATTTGCCGCGTTGGGGAACAACGAACTGCGGCTGGTCGAGCGAGTTGTTGTCGGTGATGGAACCCGACGTGAGCGTGATCGTCTCCGCTTCGGGAGCAACTCGAGCCTCTCCCAGATTCACCCGGCTGCTGAAAGCGCGGTCGCCGTAGTTGATTAGTTTCAACACCAGTTCTCGCTTTGCCTCGTCTCGTCCCGCGACCGCAAAGACTGGCGACACCGGTTCGGCAGTCACATCATGGATCAAGCTGCCGTCGAGATGGCACCGCACCTGCCGCCCGCGCACTTCGACTTTCACGTCGTACCAGCGCCCGGTTTCGATCTGCCCGCGCACGCCAGCGCCGACCGGAATTTGCGCGCCACCGGCGCTCCGTTCCACCGCATGCTGCGAGTTGCCCCAGCCGCCGAGATTCCACCAATACGTTTCACCGCGCTGGCGTCCGAACATGATCAGGAATCCTTCGCCACCGGCGAGTTTGCGCGCCCTGAGCGTGAGAGTGTAATTATCCCAATCGTTCGAGCCGAAATACCGCGAACTGCGCCCCGGCTGCGGCTGGCGGAACGCACCGTCGTCCACCGTCCAATCGCCTCCCCGGCGCTGGTCGCTGGCCCAGCCTGCAGTGCTTTTGCTGAAATCCGATTCGTAAAGAACCTGTCCTTCGCGCTCGACGCGGACGTCCTTGAACTCCGCGCTCGTGTTCCAGGTGCCAACGCCAATCTGTCCGGCGATTTTGAACTCGTCGTGTACTGGAATGGTGACCTCGGTCGGAAGTGAAACTGTCGGAACATTCTCAGCGAACGCCTTCCAAAGGTGGTACGACGCGGTGCCAAAGGCGCGGGTGCCGTCGAAATAAATCATCGCGTGCCACGGAGGCGGCGCGTCGGTCAGTTCGGTACGGCCTTCCACATGTCCAAGCAGCGGGGCGTAGGAAACCATCTGCACGACGTCGGCGTTGCGCTCGCAGCCCATCAGGAAAATGCCTTCCGCCAGCGCGGCGCGGAGATTCCCGCGATCCGGTCCGGCGTCATTGGAAGTCACGGCAACCTCGCCCAGATACAGCGGCGGCAGCGACCGGTCGCGTTTGTCGTATTCCTTGAATCGCGACGCGAACCACGAGGGCGAGTTGTAGTAATGCTGGTCTTCGAAATCGAACTGCGCCCCGCCGAGCGATTCCCGGCTCGTCCAGGAAAGATCGGCGAAATACTTCAAATCCGGGTGACGTTCCTTGAGCGCGGCATGGATGAAACGATAGCGCTCGCCAAACTCACGTCCCTGATTTTCGTTTCCGATCTCCACCAGCTTCAGATTAAACGGCGACGCGTGCCCGGCTTGCGCCCGATGTTTGCCCCAAGGCGAATTTGCCGCGCCGTTGGCGTATTCGATCACGTCCAGGAAGCTGTCGAGCACCGGTTCCATCTCTAACATCGGCACGTGCTCGCGCTCGCGGAAGATGCAGGTCTGGCCGGCGAACCCGACCCACAGCGGCTCCGCGCCGAGGTCTTCGATGAACTGGAAATACTCGTAAAGCCCCATGCCTTGCGTGCGCCGGTAATTCCACGGCCCCCAGCGTTCCTCGCGCCGCTCAAGCGGACCGAGCGTAAGTTTCCAGTCGTAGGCGGTTTCGACCGTCCCAGCTTCCACCACGCAGCCGCCGGGGAAGCGCACAAAACCGGGTTTCAGGTCTGCGATCAGCTGCGCGAGATCGGCGCGCATCCCGTTTGGACGATCCTTCCAAGTTTGCTTTGGAAAGAGCGAAACGAAATCGAGCCACACTTTGCCGGGCGCCTTCATGGTGAGCACGAAGCGCGCTTTCGGTTCGGTCTTCGTCGCCTTCAACGTGGCGGCAACCTTCTTCCAGTCACCGTCTGCAGACTGGAGTTCAACTTCGTCCGAGCATGGATTTCCCGAAGCATCCTCCAGCCGCGCTCCGAGTTTTCCTTTGAACGAACCGTCCGTACGCAGGTAGAGCGACAGCGCGTATTCGGAACCTTCGTTGATGCCGATGCCGAAGAAGCCTTCGTTGGCGATTGCGACCTGACCGGACGCATTTTCGGCTTCAAGCCGGACGCAATATGCCGATTGCGGCGTGATGCCGCCGGAAGTCTCAAGATGCAGCGCACCTTTGGCGGCGCCTTTCAGAACGAGCGTCCAGAACGGCACGCCATTCGTCGTGTAGCCGAAACGGGTGAAGCCAGCTTTGAAGCCGTGATGATCGCGCCAATGCCCATCGCGGAAGACGTAACCCTCCGGCGGCCGCGAATCCTCAAAACCGCGATTGCGAATCAGCTCCGCATACAGTCCGCCATCGACGCCGTGATTGATCTCCTCGAGGAAGATCCCATACATGCGCGGATTGATCTTGGGACCTGGCTGGCGCGTGTTGACATCGATGATCGCGTCAGCGGCAAGGAGCGACGGCACATTGAAAAGCAGACTCAACGCGATTGAATGCTGGACCAGACGAACGGCAATCTTCGGTTTCATGATTTTGGACAAAGCGTTTTTAACCACGGATGGACACCGATAAACACGGATGCTGCAGACGCAATTCAAGAAAGCGACTGACGCGAATCGGGCAACTAATGCGAACTGAATTCGTGGGCATCGGCGCAAAGCATGACACGCCACAGGGCACCTTTCACATCGTTTCAGCTGTGAGCAGGCGCGCAGCTGATCTCAGCAACCGTGCTTATCGGTGTCCATCCGTGGTTGAATTGATTCTCACGAACCGCCAGGACGCTGCCGCCGTTCTCGCGGCTCCACTGGCTGAACCTGCAAATGCCCGCAGTAAAATTCCTCGAACAACGCAAATGCCTCGGGATCGTATTTCTTCAAACCTTCCGGGCCATCCTCCGGTTTCGGTTCCACCATGTTCATGTCGCCGTGCGTGCCGAAATACCACATCGACAGCTCGGCGAAGAATTCATCCGGATTCACGGCTGCGTAGCCTTTCACCCAAAGCCCCTTGTCAATCGACCGCTTGTATTGTGCGTCAAACTTCTCGCGCACCTCGCGATTCATCCCGTAGTTCCGCACCGCGTGCGCGAATTCGTGAACACAG
>CAMLLE010000037.1 GCA_946480555.1 uncultured Verrucomicrobia subdivision 3 bacterium | reverse complement strand
CTTGCGTCACGTCGTTCATCCGAGTCGCCAGAGTTTGCGCGGAGCTGATGAGCGTTTGCTTCTCCGCCAGCGAAGTCGGATTGGTCGAGACTGCCTGGAAGGCGTTGAAGAGACTGTTCAGCGCGCTGGAGATTCCCAACGCACCCTGCCCTGTGGCGACGGTGCCGTCGGTGGACGCGCTGCGATCGAGAAATTCGCTCAGGGTGACCTGGGCGTTCTCCAGGCCGTTCTGCTGCGCCTTCCAATAACCGCCGACGCTCTGCTCGTTCCGGATCTGCGCGTCGAGCAGCGTGTTGCGCAAATGCTCGATTCCGATGGCCTGAGCGCCGGTGCCGAGCGGGCCGACTTCGGAATCAATCGTGACAGCGGACTGAATCTGCAATCGCTGGCGGGCATAGCCGGGGTTGTTGACGTTGGCCAGGTTCTGGCCCGTCACTTCCACGCCGGCCTGCTGCGTCTGCAGCGAGCGCGTGCCAAGATTCAATGTGCCGAATAGTCCGAGCATAAATCAGCCGACCGCGTCGTAGAGCGATCGTTGGGGCAAGGCCGCCGCGAGCGTGTGGCCCGTGCCGTTGTAAGTCGTCGGCGTCGTTCCGGGGAACAGCGATCCCAGAAAACGCTGCATCAATTCCACGATGCGATTGAGGAGAAGATGATTCTGCCTGGCGCGCTGCTGGACGCGGATGAGCAATTCGTTGTTCTCCTGCACGAGCGCGCCGACCAGCGGGCGATACTCCGCCGGGAAATGCGGGATCATGATGTTGAACGCCGTTTCCTCATCGAGGTTCAGCTGGGCGGCGACGCGGCGGCGGCGCTGCTCGCGTTCCTGGCGCGCGGCGGCGATCGTCTCGGCCTGGGCATTGATGGCTGTGACGCATTGCAGCAAATCCTGCGGCTGGCGCTGGACGACGAGTTCCTGTTGCAGGTCGAGCAGGGCGAGCATTTCGCCATATTCCTTCAGCTCTTCGCGGAGCGATTCGATCAGGTGTTGGACAAGCTCTTTCATGAAATTAACGCGTGGTCTCCTTGGCGGGTTTGAGTGGGCTCAAAAATGTTTTCAGTTGCACGGCGGATTCGACGGCGGGTTCGGTTTCAGCCGCTTTGTCAGCCGATTCAGAATCGGACTTCAATTGCTTCGAGAACTCCCGGTTCAGGATTTGCGCCAGGCCGACAGAACCTGAACGCGAAATGCTGTCCGCGAGCTGATTGTTCACCATGTCACGATAGATGCCGCTCGTGGTGGATTCGTCGGTGTAACTGGACTGGATGACGGAGCGATTGGCGCTCTCGAGAATCTGACGCACAAGCATGGCTTCGAACTGGCGCGCGGCTTCGGCGATCTTCTGCTCCTCACTGAACTGCGAGTTGTCGGCCAGGCGATCCAGTGGGATGTCTGCGGCCGCCGCGGTTTTCATCTGGAGAGGAGGAATGGTCATTATCGGATCACCAGTTCCGCCTGCAATGCGCCGGCTTGTTTCATCGCCTGGAAAATCGCCATTACATCGCGCGGCGTGACACCGAGCGAATTCAAGGCAGACGCCACCTTTTCCACCGTGGGCATATCGGGCAACGGCACGAGCGAGGATTTCTGTTCCGTCACTTCGGTGGTGGTGCGCGGCGTGACGACCGTTTCACCAGTATTGCTGAAGGGACTCGGCTGCGAGACATCCAGCGTGGACGCAACGTTGATGGTGATGTTGCCGTGCGAAACGGCGCAGCTGGAAACGCGGATGCGCGACGTGGCCACAATCGTTCCTGTGCGTTCGTTGATGATAATGCGCGCCGGGGCATCGGGCGTGACTTCCAGGTTTTCGATCCTGGCGAGGAAATCGATCGGGGAGCCAATCGCCTCCTCCGGCATCTTCACGCGAACGGAAGTGGCATCGACCGCGCTGGCGGCATTGGTGAACACTTCATTGATTGCCGTGGCCAGCCGCGACGCCGAGGTGAAACCCGGTTCGCGCAGCAGCAGTTCGATCATGTTGTCGCGAACGATCGAGGTTGGAATCTCGCGTTCGACAATCGCTCCGCCAATGATCTGCGCAACGGTGGGATGATTCTTGGTCACCGTCGCTCCGCCGCCACCGCCCGAGCCGGCAGAAAATCCGCCGACTGAGATCGGCCCTTGGGCCACCGCATAGACCTTGTTGTCCGCGCCGAAGAGCGGAGTCTGCAACAGGACGCCGCCTTGAAGCGATTTCGCATCGCCCATGGAGGCGACCTGCACATCGAGGCGACCGCCGGACTTGATGAACGCGGGAATGTCCGCTGTCACCATCACGACTGCGACGTTCTTCGAGGACAGGGTTGAGGCGGGAACATTGATGCCGTAACGCTGGAGCATGTTCGCGACGGTTTGCTTCGTGTAAACGGGATCCTTGTCGCCATCGCCCGCGAGGCCGGCAACGAGGCCGTAGCCGACGAGCTGGTTATCGCGTGCGCCGGAAACCATCACCATGTCGCGCACGCGGACTCCTGCCGACGCGGTAAGCGCGCTGCCGAGAACGGCGATCGCGACGAACAGTTTCACACCCGCGTAGAGCAGCTTGAAAGCGTCGGAGAAAACCGAGGGCTCCAGCGCCTTCACGTGCGCAGCTTTCGGAATTTCTTCCTGTGCGCACTTTGGCTTGAGCTCGGGTGCGAGCGCCGGCAGTCGCGTGAACGCGGCTGCGCAGGGCGAGCGGGAAATCAGATAGCGTGGCACCAGTGGCATGATCAGAACGGGGTAAGCTTGTCCCAGACGCGCGTGAACCAGCCTTTGCGCTGTGTGTCGGAAAGCGTTCCTTTGGAAATGATCTGGATGGAAGCGTCCGCGACGTTGTAGCTGAACACGGTGTTGTTCGCCTGAACATCCGTTTCACGCACAATGCCGCGCAGAACCATCGTTTGCTTTTCGCCGGAGAACGAAGTTTCCTTCCGGCCTTCAACCACAAGGTTGCGGTTCGGCAGAACGTCCACCACTTTCACCGCCACACGCGCAACGAGGCGTTCGGAATTCGCGATTGTGCCGCCGCCGCTGTAATCGTTCTTCGAACTGAACTTCATGGCCGGCATCTGTCCGCCCTTGGTCAGCAAGCCACTCGCGGCCGGACTGTAAAGGAAGGACGCAATGCTCGCATCCACTCCCGACTGCTTGGAAGTTTCCGTTTTGTTGTCCTTGGAAGTGGTCGTGGTTTCCTGGACGACGATGGTGATGATGTCACCGACGCCGGTGCCGCGTTTGTCAGAGAACATCGGCTTTGCGTCGTCCTGCCAGATCGATTGAGCCGAAGCGGAACCCGCCGCGATCAGGATGGCGAGGGTCACGGCACTGCGCGAGGCGCGAATGGCCGATGACTTCTTGGGCGTGCTGGCGGACTGCGCCTGGCGGCGGAAGATAGCGCGGACGTGCGTCACAAATTGGCGGGCGAGATTCGGCGGCAAGGCGCCGAGCAAATCAGAGTGCGAGCTGGATAGTTTGTTCATTGAGGACCTTTCCGCGAATGTCGCGGCGCGTTTGTGGATTGCGCGCGCGGATAACCTGGCCGGGCGCACCATCTTCGAGCGCTTCGACCTTCATTGTGATGCTGAGCGGTCCGTCCTGGACAAGGGCATCGGCAGTCTGGCCGCGGCGAATCACCGGGCGGACTTTTACCGAACGGGCATAAACAGGTGCGCCGCTCGGGATCGGGTCGGCCAGTTCCAAAGTGCTGTCACCCACAATAAAATCAGCGAGATTCTCGCGCAGCGTCAGGACATCGCGGCGCTGACGATCGAGATCGGCATTCGCAACCAGTTCGCCCCGTTTCAACGCAGAACGGGCGATCCAGATTTCACGCCAGACGCGGGCTTGAACGGACATTTGCAGGCTGGCGACAGGCTGCGTATCGGTGCGCAGTTCGAAGCGAACGATGAAGGTGGGCGTCACGCCTTTCAGTGGCATGTCGAGAATCTTGATTGTGAGCGGTTCGTCGGGAACGTTGCGCGAAGGAAAGGCGCGGGTGAGGCGCAATTCCAGTTCGCCCTGATCCTTGACGTAATCCCTCTGGAGTGTGTCGGTGAGCAACTGGAGCAAATCGGATTCGGTGAACTGGCGAACGGCCGGTTGATTGGTGTCCGCGGCGAAGGTTGAAGACGCGGACAAACATCCAACAACGAACATCCAGCATCCCAAAGCCAGGGTTCTTCGCATGAGACAACGCAGGAAGTCTTTCACACTCGCGAACGAAACCAATATGAGACTCCTCCCGTTGTCTCCCACATGGTTCAGGATGGACGTATGATGATTCATTTCCATTAACGGCGGAGGTTGTTGCTTTGCTGCATCATCTCATCCGCAGCCTGCACGGCCTTGGCGTTCACTTCGTAAGCGCGCTGCGCCAGGATCAGGTTCACCATTTCTTCCACGACCTTGACGTTCGACATTTCGAGATAGCCTTGATTGAGCGTGCCGAAGCCGTTCTGGCCGGGTGTGCCGAGTTCGGGCGGGCCCGATGCGTTCGTCTCGCGATACAAATTGCCGCCCATGCTTTCCAAACCGCCGGCGTTGTTGAAGCGCACGAGTTGCACCTGGAAACTGGTGGTTCCATTCGCGCCACTGTAGGTGACGTCACCGTTGGAACCGATTGTCACATTCGTGGTCCCGGCGGGGACCGGTTGGAATCCACCCTGCAGCGGCAAACCATCGTTCGTCACGATGCGTCCATCGGCCGCAGTCTTGAAAGCGCCGTCACGCGTGTAAGCGCGCGAACCGTCCGGCAGCTGCACTTCGAAAAAGCCGTCGCCTTGAATCGCGACGTCGAGACGCTCGCCGGTTTGCGTGAGATCGCCGGAAGTGAAAATGCGGGACGTGGCGACCGGGCGTGAACCTTCGCCGATCTGAATGCCGGTGGGCAGCAGGTTGCCGGAACCTTGTTCGGCGCCAGGCGCGCGCGTGGTTTGATACAGCAATTCCTGGAACTCGATCTTGCTCTTCTTGAAGCCGGTGGTGTTGACGTTCGCGAGGTTGTTCGAGATGACGTCCAGGTTCATCTGCTGGGATTGCATGCCAGCGGCTGCGGAGTAAAGGGAGCGAAGCATAGGTTAGAATTGGCCCGAGCGTGAGCGCGGCGCGGAAAGGCACGCGCCGCGCGTCACTCGGAGTAGTCCAACTGGAGGAAAGAAATTCATTTTAGGCGTGGCCGAGTTCATTGATCACTTTGCCCATGCGCTCGTCCTGCATCTGCAGCACGCGCTGGTTCGCTTCAAACATGCGCATCGAAGTGACGAGGTTTCCCATCTCGATCATGGGGGAGGAGTTTGCCATTTCGATGTAGCCCTGGCGGAGCGTGGTTTTCTGCGCGGGCAGCGGCTCGATCTCCGGCCGTTCCACCAGGAAATATCCGCCGCTCGTCATCTGCAGCTCCTGCATGTTTTCAAATTCCACCATGCGGATGGAGCCCTTCACCTCGCCGCCCTGGCTGACGAAGCCATTCGACGACACGGTGATTGCGCCGCCATTGTTGGGATCGAATTGAATCGCGCCGGCGTCGCTTGCCACCACGTAACCTTGCTTGGTGACGAGCTGGCCCTCGGGGCTGAGGTGGAATTCGCCGTCGCGCGTGTAGGCCTTGGCGCCGCCGGGCAGTTGCACTTCGAAAAAGCCGGGGCCGTCGAGGGCGAAATCGAACTGGTTCTGCGTGGGGCGCATCTCGCCCATCTTGAAGTTGGTGCCCACTTGGGCGGCCGGCATCACGGTCACCGCCTGCCTGCCGTTCGTCGCGCCAGAGGCGAATCCGGCTTCAACCGCGGAAAACGACACCTCGCGCTTGCGATAGCCGGGGATCGAACCGGCGGAGAGATTCTGCGAAATGATGTCCTGCCAACGCGCCTGGGCGTTCATCGCTGCGGAAGCCTGGTAAACACTGACATTCATTTCCGAGTCTGTTTAGCAGCGCATGTGCCATGGGGAAGAACTGCCGTTTTGTGGGAAAATCAGCGGAAACAGGTCGGGCAGCGGGCAGTTCCTTCCGGGAGGTTTGCAGATTTTGCCGGGGATTCCCCCCTTCTTCTCAATTCTTAACTCTTAATCTTAATTCTTAATCTTCAGGTCCACGGCAGACGGAAGAGATTACGAGTCAGGATTAAGAGTAGGAATTATGAAGCGGAGGAACCTGCGGAAGAGATTTGAGCGCGTGGCTCAATACACGCAGGCCAGCTCAATCACCTGGCCACAGCTGCATTGCACCTGGATGCTGGTGACGCGATCGCCGTCGCGCTGGACGGTGACGCGCGGTTCGCAGCTGGCAGCATGAGCGGCGGGTACCGTTGCCGCGGGCGCGGGCTGGCCCAACGGACGGAACGGCTGAAGATTCGCAGCCTGGGCAACAACGGTGACCTTGGAATCGGCGCCGGGCTTCGACGGCCTGGCCGCGGGAGTCAGCGGAACGAATGCGTCACGGTTGGCGTTCATTGGGATTGGAGGCGGCGGAAAGCATGGTCGCTTCGGGCTGCGGCTGATTCACCTTCAACAACACCGTCACGCGGCGGTTCTGTTCTGAACTCGGCGGGCTGTGCGGCATCGGCTGGTTGTCGGCGAAGCCCGAGACTTTGAAAATCTGTTTTGGCACCACACCGTTCTGCAGAAGCTTGCGGCGCGCGGCGTTGGCGCGTTCGGACGACAATTCCCATTTGCTATGCGCTTCGCGGCCAGTTTGCGTGCTGGCTTCGGTATGCCCCTCAAGCTCGATGCGGAACGTCTGGTAGCGGGAAATTTCCCAGGCCAGCGTTTGAAACACCCACGCGCCATAGGTCGTGAAGACATCGGTGCCTTCCTCGAAAATCGGTTTCTGCGAGCGATCGAAAACATTGATCCGCAGCCCCTCGGGCGTCAGGTCGAGTTGCACGGTGTTCTCCGCGTCTTCCATCTGTTCGAGCATGCGCGCGAGGTCTTCCGTGATGTGGCGGAGCATTTCCATTTCGACCGCATTGGCAGTCTGGAATTTCCCGGCACTGTCGCTCTTGGAACCTTGCGAAGTGGCGTCCTTTTCCGGATTGGGAATGATGCCGGTGGATTCCTTGTTCACCGCGGAGAACGGATTTCGGAACGCGCGCTCGACGGCGTCCTTGATCTTGCTGTCTTGCGCCGTGAGCCAGAGGCAGAGAAACAACGCCATCATGGCCGTGACGAAGTCGGCGTAAGCCACCTTCCACGAACCACCGTGATGACCGCCGTGTTTCTTTGCCATGATCAGCCTTTGGCCGGCGCCTTGAGGGCTTTGAGCATCTGCTCAAGTTCTTCCGCACTCGGACGCAGATCGCTGCTCAATCCGCGGCGGCCGATTTCCACCGCCGTGACTGGCGCCATGCCGTTTGCAAATCCAACCACACAGGCGGAAATGCACTTGGTGAAATCCAGTTCCGCTTCGCCGATGAACTCGAGGTTCGTCGCCAGCGGATTCATGTAACCGTAGGAAAGCAGAATGCCGAGGAACGTTCCGACCAGCGCAGACGCGACCTTCTCACCGATCACTTCGACCGCGCCGGAGATTGAAGCCATCGTGATGATGATGCCCAGCACGGCGGCCACGATGCCGAATCCGGGCATGGCGTCGGCGGTTTTCGTCAGCACGCTTGTGGGCGCGTGATGCTCGATTTCCATGCGGTTAATTTCCACATCGAGCAACATGCGGAGCTGGTCCGGCTTGATCTTGCCGTCGATGATCGGGCGCAGGCTGCCGCAGAGGAATTCCACTGCGTGATGGTTTGCGGAGAAGAGCGGATACTTTTTGAAGATCGAACTGTTCTTGGGATCGGTCACGTGTTCTTCCAGGGCAATCATGCCGTTGCGGCGGCCGAGCAGGAACAATTCATAAAGGACTTTCAGCAGCTCGTCATAGGCGGCGCGATTGTATGGCGCGCCTTTGAAGCACGTCATGATGCCCTTGGCCATGTCGATGAGCACCTTCTTCGGCGACATGATGATGAGGCCGCCGAGCGCGCCGCCGCCGATGACGACGAGTTCGTTCGGATGCCACAGGGCGTGCAGGTTTCCCCCGCCCCAGAGAAAGCCTCCGAGGATGGAGGCCGTCACCACAATCATGCCGATGATGATGATCATGCGCGCTTCGGAAGAACGGCGTTCCCGGCGATGCCCGCTTCATAACGCTGGATGTAAGCGCGGATCGAGAGAATGGCCTGGGAATGAATCTGGCAAATACGTGACTCGGTGAGGCCGAAGACTTCGGCGATTTCCCGCAGATGAAGATCTTCGTGGTAATAAAGCGCGAGCACCTTGCGCTGGATTTCCGGCAGATGCTGCAGGCGCTTGAGGACGACGTCCTTCAATTCGCGGCGCGAAACTTCTTCAATCGGGCTGTCCTCGTTCGGATTGGCCACCACTTCGTAAAGATTGCCGCTGTCATTGCCGTCGCTGCTGGCGGTGGAATCCAGGCAGACGAACGCCGCGGGGCGGATTTCATCCAGCAATTCGGTGTATTCTTCCACGCTGATGTTCAGCGCCTTGGCCATCTGTTCCTCCGTAGGCGCGCGGCCCAGCTTTTGTTCGAGTTGGTTGATCACTTCCTGGATTCGGCGGGCCTTTTCGTGAATGGTCCGGGGCACCCAATCCATGCGGCGCAGTTCATCCAGCATGGCGCCGCGGATGCGCACGCGGGCGTAGGTTTCAAAGGAAGTTCCACAACCGGGATCGTAGTTGCGCAGCGCTTGCAACAGGCCGACCAGGCCCGCGCTGTTCAAGTCATCTTGATCCACGTGCTCGGGCAGGGTCATCGCAAGGCGTGCGACGACGGTGCGGACGAGCGGGAGATATTGTTCCACCAACGCGTTCTCGGCGGAGGGATCGGTCCGGCGATGATAACGCTTCCACAGTTCCTGCGGAGTGGGGCGGTTTTCGGCTATGACGGCCTGGTTGGCACTGGAACGGGGTTTCATACCTTGTTGGCAGTTTTGGTTGCGATTGACGGACGCGAGTAGCGGCGCTGTTGGAGCGAGTCGCGCAAGCCGTTCATCCACATTTTCCCCCACCAACGAATCAGAATCCCTCCCGCCAGGGCGGCCACGGAGGCGCGCCATAACGAGGTTGGCCATGAGCTCTGGGTGCCCAACGCAAAGGCGGCACCTATCAGAAAACCGATAATAGACCCTAGAATCATCAACGACTTCATGCGACTGCCGTCGGTTTAGCAGGTGGTCTGCCAGTCGTTATAAAGTAGCTGAGGAAGCCGCAAACTCAGGGAGACGGTCGGGTGCTTCCCGGATTTCGAGCGTTTCAAGGGTGAACTTGAGAGAAATTTCCGGGAAATTTTTGCCTCGGAAGACTGAGCGCCGTGCAAATTGTGCCGGGAACCGCCGGAACGGAACTGCTCAGTGATTCTGCGGAGGGGTGGTTTCACCGCACGCGGAGGCCGAAGCGATGCGTAGGCGCGCGTGAATCTTCTCTCGCGGGGGAACCGGACGATGCAGCAGTCGTGCCCGGCTGATTATAGCGTTTCTCCAAATTCATTTCCGGATCATCTCACCGCGGAGGCGCAGAGGCGCGGAGGAAGCCCTATTTTGATTGCTCCGCGTCTCCGCGGTTGTCGGAAATTTCTTCTGGTAACCGCTCTAGACGGATTCGGAGGGCTTGGCTGGCAGCTGGTGCGGCAGGGTGAAATAGAATGTGGCGCCTTGATCCAGCGCGCTTTCCGCCCAGACGCGCCCGCCCTGCCGGTGAATGATCCGTTGCACGGTGGCCAGGCCGATGCCGGTGCCCGGAAAATCGGTCACGGCGTGAAGCCGTTGAAAGGCGCCAAACAGTTTGTGCGCATAAGCCATGTCGAAACCGACGCCATTGTCGCGAATGAAGAATGTCGCCGTGCCATTATCATCGCTTCGCCCGAATTCGATCCGCGCATCTTCTTTCTTGCCCGTGAACTTCCATGCGTTGCCAAAGAGATTCTCAAACACAATGCGCATGAATCGCGGGTCGGCTTCAGCGGTCAGGCCAGGCGAAATGCGAACGTCCACCTTCCTTTTTGGATCAGCTTGCCGCAGCTGATTCACAACCTCCACCGCGATCTCACTGAGGTCGGTGTTCATGGGGTGGAGTTCCGAACGCGTCACTTTGGCCAGCAGCAGCATGTCGTCGATGAGCTGGCCCATGCGCTGGCTGGCGGCGCGGACGGCCATCAAGTCTTCCTTGCCTTCCGAGTCTAGCTTGTCGGAGTAGTCCTCCAGCAGGGCGCGGCTGAACCCATCGATGCTGCGCAACGGCGCGCGCAGGTCGTGCGAGACGGAATAGGAAAACGCCTCCAGTTCCTTGTTGGCCACTTCGAGTTCGTTCGTACGCGCCTTCACGCGCTGATCCAGTTCCAGGTTAAGCTGCTTCAGCTCCTGTTCGGCGCGCTCCCGTTCCTTGACCTCGGCTTCGAGGGCGCGGTTGCTCACGCGGAGTTGCGCGCGCTCGAGGAACACCCGGAAGCTTTGCGTGAGCGCCAGCCCACCCAGCAGCACCATCAGCGCGATGAACCAGCCTTGCTGCCATACGGGCGGCAACACCACAAACTCCAGCACGGCCGGCGTGGGATCGATGTTGAAATTCTGGTCGCGTGCCCGGACTTCGAACCGGTGCGGCCCGGGCGGCAATGTGAAATAAGATTGGCCCAGGTCGAAGGTGAACGGCGACCAGGATGAGTCGTTAAGGCGGAAGGAAAATTGAAGCCGCGAATCCTGCGGCGCCCGCCATGGATCCACACCACTCCAGAAGATGGAAATATTTCCGGGTTGCGGGACTGATTTCGGCGCCAGCTTGATGGTGGTTTCGGGCGGGATCCCCTTGAACAGGTGACTCACCGTCCAGAACACACAGTTGGTGATGTTGATCCGTGCGGCCTTGCTCCAGGCGCGGCGAGTCCAGTCCGGCGTGAAATGATTGATCCAAATGGTGCCCGGCGACGCCTTCAGCGTTCCGCCTTCATGCGGGATGCTCAGCTGCGGCGGCAGCACATTCGGGGTCCAGGTGGCGCCATCGAAATGATTCACATCGCGATCTGTCGCAATCCAGAGTGAGCCATCATCCGTCTCCGCAATGCTGCGAACGGTGTTCGCCACCAGGCTGCCCTTGCCCTGGAAATGATCCCAGCGGCCGCCGTCATAACGCAGCATGCCAAATTGCCGCGTGCCCACCCACAACTCCCCCTTGCTGCTCGTGAACATGGTTTCGATCACGCCCCACTGCCGGTTGGTCTCCGGCGCCAGAAGACTCCAATGCCCATCTTGCCGATACGCAAGAATGTTGCGCCCGGTCCATATCCGGCCGTCGCGCGATTCTGCCACAGACAGAAATTTTCCAACCGGCTCAGGCCGTTGGGTGGCGGGCAAAAGCGTTTCCGGATCGGTGTCATCGCGGCCGGTCGGCGCACGGCCAGGTTGATGATGATGAATCCATTTGCCGTCGCGGAATTGCAGGAGGCCGTTTCGATGCTGCGGCGGTCCGCTGGAATCCACCGCCGCAGTGAACCAGACCGAACCATCGGTTGCGGCATAAAGGCCGCGCCAGTCCACGCCCCACGCCAGTTCCTCGTGGATGAACCGGGTCCATTGTCCGTTCTCGAAGCGCGCCGTGGCCGCCGTTCTCCCGTGACTGCCCGCAACCCACACGACTCCTTTCGCCGTGGCGATCATCCCCACCGGCGTATCGATGACGCCATCCTCCACGCCGTAACTGAACCAGTTGGTTCCATCGTAAGCAACGACTCGCCCGAACCGATGCAGAAACCACTGCGTGCCGTCGGCGGTTTCGACCTGGAAATTCAAGTCGTTGAGCGACTGC
>CAMLLE010000036.1 GCA_946480555.1 uncultured Verrucomicrobia subdivision 3 bacterium | reverse complement strand
AGGAGCAATGGCGCAATCTGCCGAAGCTGCGGCGCCTCGCGAAGAAGCTGCTGCCGGATGTTCCGCACGCGTTCGCGCGGGATGGCGAGAGGTTCGACTGCTGAGCCGCGCGGTTCGTCAGCGTTAAATGCCCCTTGAAACAGGGCTCAAAGGAGGGAAAGTCTCGGAATTACGGCTTTACACCCGGCGCGCAGGTTGGCAACGTGCGCTCCGATTTGTTTCGGGGCAACGGCGTTCGGAACATTCATCATCAAGCGAAAACTTATGCCAGAATTGGTTGGAAATCTTTTGGTCGGGCAGTCGGGCGGACCCACTGCAGTCATCAACGCCAGCGTCGCCGGTGTGCTCCAGGAAGCCGGCAAACATGAGTGCATTGAGGAAATCTACGGTGGACTGAACGGCATTCTGGGCATCCTCAATGAGGAGCTGATCGATATTAATGACGAGAAGGCGCGGACCATCGAGGGCCTTCGCTATACGCCCGCTGCCGCGCTCGGCACCTGCCGTTACAAGATTGATTTCAAAAAGAAGCCGGAGAAAGCCGCGCAGGACATGGACCGCCTGTTCGAAGTTTTCCAGGCACACAACATCCGCTATTTCTTTTACGCCGGCGGCAACGATTCCCAGGACACCTCGCACAAGATCCATCTCGAAGCCGTGAAACGCGGCTGGGACATGCGTGTGATCGGTGTTCCGAAAACCATCGACAACGATCTCCCGCATACGGATTCCTGCCCGGGCTACGGTTCGGTGGTGAAGTATTGCGCGACAACCGTCATGGAAGTTGCCACGGATGTCGGCAGCATGGCGACGGACGACGGCTCCTGCTGCATCATTGAAGTCATGGGCCGCGCGGCTGGCTGGATCGCCGCCGGAACTGTGGTGGCCAAGCAGGGAAATCCGGCCGCTGCTCCACACATCATACTCTTGCCCGAACTGCCTTTCGACGAAGAGAAGTTCCTCGCAAAGGTGAAGGAAACGGTTGCCGCCTATAAATACTGCATCGTTGTGGTCGGCGAAGGTCTGAAGGACAAGAACGGCGAGGAAATCGGCGCGGACAAGACCCGCCTGGATGCGTTCGGTCACGCGGTGCTCGCTGGTGCGGCGGAGAAGCTCAAGGAGCTTATTCAGGGCAAGATGAACCTGAAGACCCGCACCGTGATGCTGGGCTACGCCCAACGTGCCGCAGCGCATTTCGCCAGCGCCACCGATTCCAACAACGCCTACGCCACTGGCGTCGCTGCGGTGAAGGCAGCCGTCGAAGGCAAGAGCGGTTACATGGTGAAGATCGTCCGCAATGTTCAATCCGATGGTTCCATCAAGTGGGGCACCGATCTCCAGCCGCTGGAAGACATCGCGAACGTCGAGCATTTCATCCCGAAGGAATGGATTGCTGAAGACGGTTTGCTGCCGAACGAGAAGTTCGTGGAGTACGCCCGGCCGTTGATCGAAGGCGAAGTCAAGGTCCCGACCGAAGGCGGCCTGCCGAAATATGTCTCGCTCGAGAAATCCAAAGTGGAGAAGAAGCTCGCGCCGCGCGCGTAAGCGTTCTTTCCGAACTCAATTTGCGAAGCCCGGACCTGGCGTCCGGGCTTTTGCATTTGTGAGCGGGTGATTCAATTCAGGTTCCACGGCGCGGCCAGAGCCATTCGCAAAAGCCCCACCGGCGTTCAACATCGGATTGAAGCGCCTGCCCGCCCCGGGCAACAGAATCGACCATCAGAAGGAGAAGGATCGACCAGTCCAGCGCGCGCAAGGGACGATTCAGTAGATAGGTGAACGTGCCGCCCAGCAGCCAACCGGTGAAGATCGCCTGAACGATGCAAAGATTCGCCGTGAGAACGAGGGATGCATTGGTGATTGAGCGTTCCTCAAAGCCGATCGGGGAAAGAACTCGTTGTTTGAAGCCGGACCAGAAAAGACCGAGGAACGGATAGAACGGCAGCAGAATGAAGTGGACGACGATGTTCGTTGAAGTTTCAGTCGCCGCTTCGTCGCGGGTGCGAACATAGGCCTCGTCGTAAACGATTTCCCTGACGGAGGCTTCATGCAAATCGGCGGGCCATGGGCAGAGCTCGTAGATCGTCGCCGGCGGTTTCGATCCTTCACGTTTCGTACGGAGAAAGTATTTTCGGCCCTGGAACCAGATGGGAACTTTGGCGAATTCGCGCACTGGCCAATCCATCGGGCGAGCGGCATAAACGATCACTCGTTCTCCCTGAAATTCGACTTCGTCGGAAAGCATCCTCATGCGAGGTGCGGCGAGGATAATGGCGTCGCGAATTCCAGTCGAGTGCCTGGGTGAAACCACCGTTGACCTTTCGAACCTGGGCGCGCAATGTCTGAACGCCATGAGCAAAACGCTTTTCGAAAAGATCGTTGCCCGGGAGATTCCAGCCACGATCGTGTACGAGGATGAACTAGTGATCGCGTTTCGCGATATTCAGCCACAGGCGCCCACGCACGTGCTCATCATCCCGAAGAAGCCCATTCCGCGCATCGCCGAAGCGAAGCCGGAGGATCATCAGATTCTGGGGCATCTCATGATCAAGGCGGGCGAATTGGCCCGCTCGCTCGGGCTCGCAGAGAACGGCTTTCGGCTCGTGTTCAACAACGGCCCGGATGCCGGAGAAGCCGTTCCGCACCTGCATTGCCACATCATCGGCGGACGCAAACTCGCCTGGCCGCCGGGTTGAATCGGACGAGGCGCTACTCAAACTTCCGCTTGGCACTCGCGGACCCGGACCTACAATTCCGCGCCATGACGAAAGAAGAAGTGCTTCAGATATTCCGCGACACCGGCGCGTTGCTCGAAGGCCATTTTGTGCTGCGCAGCGGGTTGCACAGCCGCCAGTTTTTCCAGTGCGCCCTCGCGCTTCAGCAAATGCCCATCGTCGAAAAAGTTGGCGGTGCGCTCGCAGAAAAGGTGCGGCATCTGAATGTCAGCACAGTCATCGCTCCCGCCATGGGTGGCCTTGTTCTCGGGCAGGAAGTTGCGCGCCAGCTGAAGTGCCGCTTCATCTTCGTGGAAAAGGAAGAGGGCAAACTCGTTCTGCGCCGCGGATTCAAAATTGACCAGGGCGAACGCATCCTGATTGTGGAAGACGTGGTCACAAAAGGCGGCCGCGTTCAGGAAACGATTGAGATCGTTCGCGCGAATCAAGGAAACGTGCTGGCTGTCGCTGCGGCTGTGGATCGTTCCAATGGCACGGTGAATCTCGGTGTTCCATTCATCAGCTTGTTGTCGCTGGCGGTGGAAGCGTTCGAACCGGACAAGCTGCCGCCGGACCTGGCGGGCACTCCAGCGACCAAGCCGGGAAGCAAGTGAACCGCTGATCGTCGCGGACCGAACGCTGATGCCGAATGAAAACTCCGACTCCATTCGGCGTGGCGATTCTCGCGGCAGGCCGATCCAGCCGCATGGGCCGACCGAAATTGCTCCTGCCTTGGGGCGATCGAACGGTCGTTGAACATCTCGTTTCACAGTGGAGCGTTGCCGGGGTGGCGCAGATTGGAATTGTTGTTTCGCCCGAGGCCGCGGACCTCAACGCAGAGCTGGATCGAATTAGGTTTCCCGCATCGAACCGCATTCTGAATCCCGAGCCGGAGCGTGGCATGTTCAGCTCGATTCAATCTGCCGCGGGTTGGAGTGGGTGGCAGTCTGCGCTCACGCATTTTGTCGTTACGCTTGGAGATCAGCCGCATCTGCGGAGTTCCACGTTGGAGGAGTTGTTGCGATTTGCAGCCCGAGAACCGGAAATGGTGGTGCAGCCGCGGCGAAACGGCCGACCGCGGCATCCGGTGGTGTTGCCACGACGCATCTTCGCGCAGCTGCCCACCAGCAAATGCTCCGATCTAAAGGAGTTCTTGAGTTCGCAACGGAGCTTGGGCGTTGAATCGGACGACGCTGGCTTGGATTTCGATATGGATACTCCGCAGGATTATGAAGCGCTTCTCCGGCTCGCTGAGAACAATCGTTTTAACAGAAGGTAACGAAGACAACAATGTGGCTGCGGAAGCAAACTTCGTTGTCTTCGTTACCTTCTGTTAGGTCACCATTCGATAATTACGGTCGGACAGACGGGGAATCGGCCGCACTCAGCTCCGTAGATGGTCAAGCCGCCAATGACCAGCGCTTCGGAGGGAACCTCGCAGCGCAAGGTGATGAAACCGTCGGTAACGCTGGCCGCGATCTGCCGCAGCAGGTCGCCTTCAGCAAACGCGTGAACCAGATAGCCGTAGGCGCCCAGTCCGCCGCGGAGGTAACTGAGCGCGCCGCGCGAGTCGTGCGGGTGATTGCGCAGTACACCTTCATAAACGCGGATTCCATTTAGCGACATTCGCAGGGTGGTCGAATACGTGTCGGCATCGGTCTGTGGATGATCGACACGATGCGACGCCGCTTCGCAAAGGACTTTCAGGCGGTGGGCCTTCGCGAGGTCAGCACCTTCCAAAGGCAGTTTCCATTCAAAGAAACCGTGGCCAAAAGCGGAACAGCAATCCTCGGCGCGAGATGTCTCGCGATCTGAACTGTTGCCGGACCAGACGGCATCAATCCAATCGCCCGGAGCGCCGCGCAGCACCAAGGAGCGATCGATCTCTTCGCGCGGCGGCGGATAACTGGCGGAAACGAGATAGCTCACAATGTTCTGTGCGACGACAGCGCCGTCACTGGCGCGAGCCGTCAGCAGCAGTTCGCACAGCAGGGTGCGATCGGGCATTTGCAGTTCGATGGTGTGCGCGGGTTGAACCTTCCGGTGCGGAAAAGGAATCGGCACCAGCCCTTGCGCGATGTCTTGCTCCACGCGGCCGCGGGAATCCACGCCACCCATTTCCCAGTGCAAACGGACGTTGCGATAATGTTTCGTGGAATAATGGGAGGAAGCGACGTTTAGCCGGACGATCGCACCCGGCTGCACACGCTGAATCGGCGGCGAATCGATCGGCAGCGCGTTGCTTTCATTGATGATCCGCGGGTCGTAGCCGAACTCCTTGGGCGTGCGATCGTAGTTCAGGAAGCCGTTGTATTCCCATTCCACGTCGTGCAGTTCGGTGTAGATGTAAGCCGCGATTTGCTGGTAGCGCCGCATTTCGTTCGTCAGGAACTTGAAACTCCAGCTCACGTCGCGATCGCCGTCGAGCGCGCCAACGCCGCCGTATTCGCTGTTGATGAGCGGCTGGCCTTTGTGCTGAAAACCGGGAACGTAGTTGAAGCTCGAGCCGACAAACGTGGAACTGACAATCTTCGCGATATGCTCCCGGGCTTTCTCGTAATCGCTCATGTAGAAGTGCCACGAGTTGATGTCCGTGTCGCAGTGCAGGTAGTACTCGAGATGATCCCAGTGGCAGACGCTCATGTCTTCGACGAGCCGCGTGGGATCGAGTTGCTTGGCGAGTTCCCACATCTGCTGGACCCAGAATTGCGGGCGCGAAAGTTCGGCGGCGGCGGACTTCTTCTGCGCGGTTTCGCGTTCGGTGGGCGACTCCTCCAACGGCTTTGGAACGGGAGCGAGCAGGTCGTTGAGAAAACTCATCTGCCCGCCGAAGCCCCAGGTTTCGTTGAAGAGGCACCACGCGAAAATGGAGGGATGATTGAAATCGCGCTCAATGGCTTTGCGCATCATTGTTTCGAACCGTTCGCGACCGAGCGCCGTGTCCCCGCCTTCGCCGAAGTTCGGCATGTCCGCCATCAACAGCATGCCCAATTTGTCCGCCCAGTAATACAGCAGCGGGTCATCGATCTTGATGTGGATGCGAAGGAAGTTGAAGCCGGCCTTCTTCGCATACGCGATGTCGTTCTTGATGACCTCAACGGAGTAAGCCGTATAAACGCCGTCAGGGTAGAACGACTGGTGCAACGCGCCGCGCAGATAACGAGGAACACCGTTCACGCGGAGCGAAGTTGGCACGCCGGATTCCTTCGCGATGGCGAAATCAATTTTGCGAACTCCAAAATAGGAACGCACGGCATCGGCGACTTCATTGCCGGCGCGGAGACGCAAATTCACTTCATATAGAAACGGGAGATTAGGATCCCAGAGCTGGAGCTTGCGCAGTTCGATGAGCGATTCGCCGTGATTGGATTCGAGCCTGAGTTCCTCGACCTGCATATCACCGTCCGGGCCGAAGATCTGCAGTTCGATGGTTGCATTGTCGGGCGCATCCACGGTTTTCACACTCACCTGGACGGTACCGTCGTCAATGTTGCCGTTGAACTTGAAGCAATCGATGTGAGCGGACGAACGCGGTTCGAGAAAGACGGTTTGCCAGATGCCGCTCGTGGTTGTGTACCAGCGCCATTGTTTACCGACGGGCTGCTCGCGGTTGTCCATCGGATCTTCCACACGCAACACAACGAGCGCGACACGTTTGCCATCGTGTTCTTCGAGCGCGTCCGTGAGATCAAATTCGAACGGCGTGTACCCGCCTTCGTGGTGGCCGAGGTTTCTTCCGTTGCACCAGCAATCCGTGAAGAAGTCTGCTGCGCCGATAGTGAGAATGACCCGCTTGTTCTGCCACGCTTCGTTGTCGGGAATGACGATGAGTCGGCGGTACCAGCCGACTTCGTAACGGGTGGCGGAGCGGTGATTTTCGCGCGTGACCTCAAGCGGATTCCGGAAGACACGCGTGGCGTAGTAGTTGTCATTGCCGGCCGTGTCGCCTTCACCCCATGCAGCGAGGGATTCCCAGCAGAAGGGAACAATGATCTGCTCGCGCCAGTCTGGACCGTCCGGTGCGAACCACTGCTGCTTGATGCCGCAATGGTCACCGTCGAAACGGAACTGCCAGGGCCCATTCAGATTCAACCAATCGTGACCCTCAATCGTTCCGCGTTGCCGGTCCGGGCGTGGATACTCCGGCCGTGGATAAAGAAATTGTGTCGGCATGCTGTTCCCTCAACTGGCGCTTCATTCCGCTCGTTCAACTGCGCCACGAATGAACACGATCTCAACAAACTAAACGCGCGACGGATGCCACATTCGTGAATGAAGGCACCGCAATTGCGATCCGTTTTTGATTCCTGAGTCGCGGCGATTCGTGCCAGTTGAACCCATCCTGTGCCCGGCAGAGACACTGGAATTGTTTGTTAACCAATGGACACAAATTCACACGGATAATCAGAAAGGTCATTCGGGCATCGTCCATTAAGCCGCATCGGCACCTCTGCGCATCCGTGGCAAGCTCATGGCGCCTTTCAATCGGTGTTCATCTGTGTTTATCCGTGGCTGATGCTTTCGCCTCAAGTCTCGCTGCCGACTGCGGCGGCTTTGCGCCGGGAACCGACTGTCTGCCGGGGTTTCACCAAGCGCGGGAATGTCACCGTGGTCAGCTGCGGTTCCTGATGCAGATTGGCCGCTTCCGTGCGGGTCACGTTCAACAGGCGAGCGTAGATGGTCAGCGCCTGTGCCACCACCTGGTCCATGTTGTAGTAACGATACGTAGCGAGGCGGCCGGCAAAATGAACTCCGGAAGATTCGGCGAGCCGTTGGTATTGCTTGTAGATCTCGGTGTTCTCCTGGCGCGGGATCGGATAATAGGGATCGCCCTCCGCGCACGGATACTCATACACAATGCTGGTCTTCTCGTTTTCCTGGCCGGTGAGATGTTTGAATTCAGTGATGCGAGTGAACGCATTATCGTTCGGATAATTCACCACGGCCACGGGCTGGAACTGGCGTTGATTCAACGTCTCGTGTTTGAACTCGAGGCAGCGATACGGGAGTTTGCCGAAACGATAATCAAAGAACTCATCCACCGGCCCCGTGTAGATCAATTCGCGATGCGGAATGAAGTTCTTCACATCGCGATAATCCGCGTTGAGCAGCAGGTGGATGTTCGGATGGTCGAGCATGTTCTCGAACATCCGCGTGAAACCGAATTTCGGCATCGCCTGATAGGTGTCTGTGAAGTAGCGGTCGTCGCGGTTCGTGCGCGTCGGCACCCGGGCCGTGACTTGCGCGTCCAGCTCGGACGGATCGAGCCCCCACTGCTTGCGGGTGTAACCGCGGAAGAACTTCTCGTAGAGTTCGCGGCCTACTTTGCTGACGACGACATCTTCGGAAGTGCGGATCGACTCAAGTTTGTCGGCCCTTTCAGCGAGGAACTGCTCCATCTGAAATGAATTCAGATTCAGACCGTAGAGGGTGTTGATGGTGTCCAGATTGATCGGAATCGGCACCAGCTGGCCGTCCACATGCGCGAGCACCTTGTGCTGGTATTGGCGCCAATGCGTGAAGCGCGAGAGATAATCGAAAACTTCCTTCGAGTTCGTGTGGAAGATGTGCGGGCCGTATTTGTGAATCAGGATTCCGGAATCGTCGTAGCAGTCGTAAGCATTGCCAGCAATGTGCGGACGCCGATCGACGAGCAAAACCTTCTTGCCTGAGCCGCGCGCAAGCCGTTCCGCCAGCACGCTGCCGGAGTAGCCTGCGCCGACAATGAGGTAATCGAAAGCGTCACGGCGATGACGCCTGCCGTTGGAGAAGCCATTCTCATTCATGCGGAGATTCCCGTTGCGCACTTCGATTGAAGCGCTGTTTCAACATGGTTTTCCAATTTCGCGACGATCGATTCCCAAGTGTTCTGCGCGGCCATGTCGAGCCCGCGATGAATTGCCGCGGAATCCGGTTCCGCAATCGCCTTGCGACAAAGTTCGATGAACGCGTCGTGGCTGTAACCGACCTTAACGACGGAGCTGAAGTTGCTGATCACATCGGGAACCGCCGTGCTCACGATCTGCCGTCCCGCTGCCATGTATTCAAGTGACTTGGTGGGATTGATGAACTCGGTGGATTCGTTCAACGCGAATGGCATCAGGCAAAGATCGAAGCCTTTGCAGAAGGCTGGCAGATCCGCGTAACCACGCTGACCGAGCCAGTGAAGATTTGCTCGCCGCGGCAACGTCTTCGGATCGACCTTCATCACCGGACCAACGATTGCCACTGTCCAGTTTGGATTCGCATCGGCCAGCTTGGCGACGAGCTCGTAATCCATCCGTTCATCCACGACCCCAAAATAGCCCAGCACGGGTTTCGGCAGTTTGGCCAGATCGTCCGGGACGCGGGTTTCCGAGAGTCGGGCTTTCGCGAAATGCTCCACTTCGACACCGCAGCCGTAGAAGTGGCAGTTGGCGTTCGAAAGCTTTTTGGATTCGTAGAGCTTGCGGCCGCCGGTGAAAACGACATCGGCAGCCGCGAGGAGTTTTGCTTCGCGCGAACGAATTTCTGGAGGCGCGCAGCGAAACTGCGAGAGTTCATCCATGCAATCGTAAACGGTAAGGATCTCATTCATCCGCCCCAGAAACGCCGGCACGGCCATCGGATCGTAGAACCATTGCACCGCGTTCTCGAACTTCCCCGCTCCCGGACCGGCTAGGAATTCCTGCACAAGTTCCCGGCGGGCCTGGTCCACGTAGGCGCCATTGCTCCAGCGCCACGTTGGAAATTGGAGGCGAAGCACGGTGAGGTTGGGGAAACCATCGGGCGTGTGAAACCGTGCGAGCGGCGCTGCCAGCTGAGGATCGGGTCCGATGGTTTCCACAAATAGGATCCGATGCCGCTGACTCAGGCGGGAGAGAAATTGTTGCGGGCGCTGCCACACCCAATCCCAACAAAGGTGACAATGAACAATGATGGGATCCGTGCGATTACTATCGCGTGGAGCAGGCGGACGAGGTGATGTTCGCCTGGATGCAAATTGATTTTCGTGGTTTGAACTGTGGAAGGAAGATCGCGTTCTGGTGGAGAGTTCGGTCGAGTTCTTGAATTCGGTTCCGGTCGGCGCGTAAGACATATTTTTTGTTCCGTTTCGTTAGTTTGCGGAGACTCGCTCCATAGCGTCTTCCCATGGGAAAAGCTCATGCTAACAAGACTTTCAAACGCGGCTTATCTCAATGGGGTGATTGCCGCAAACGCCCTTGTCACTGCGGTTTTTCGCACGCAGAATGCGCGGGCCGCCCGCCGGTTGTGCGCTTGATGTTGGCTCCAATTCGCAGTTGCGACAGCGCAGCGGGAATGAAAAATTTCGGAATCGCTTTATGAACGCATTGAACGACGAGCAACGAAAACGCGTGGCCACTTGGATTCAGGAAGGTGCAAAACTTTCGGAAATTCAGAATCGCATTGGCGCGGAGTTCGGCGCGCGGTTGACTTACATGGAAGTGCGCTTCCTGGTCGATGATTTGAAAGTGATGCCGAAGGATCCAGAACCGCCGAAGCAGCCGGAGAGCAAGTTGACGTCGCCAGCTCCTTCAGCGACATCCACAGCAACTCCAACCGCGGACGCACCCAAGCCGCTGGGCTTGAATCCGGAACCAGCGCCTGCCCCAGGCGGCGTTACTGTCAGCGTGGATAAAGTCACCCGGCCCGGCGCGATGGTCAGCGGCAAGGTTACGTTCAGCGACAGCCAAAAGGCGGATTGGTATTTTGATCCGAATGGACGCTTGGGACTGGCCGCGCAAACTCCTGGCTATCGCCCTTCGCAACGCGATCTGCAGGAATTCCAAATGGCTCTCGAAACCGAATTGAGCCGGATGGGTTATTGAAGTTGCGCAGAGAAGGACTCATCGCCAACTGATTCTGGAGCGACTGTTTGAGCTTTCACTCTGGAACTTCCTCACGATCCCGGCCCGGCGTCATCAACATGTGGATGCAGTCGTGGACTCCGCGCTCAACGCCTCTTCCGGTAGCCGCGCGCTGCGTTTAAAGAGTCATCAATAGTTGTAAAACGTTTGAAGGCATTTAGATACAATCATATACGATCACTTGTTGCAACTGTCTGCCGTTGCGCTTGAGCGCTTCATCCACACCATCAAAATGCTGACATCCGCCGGTGAAACCCCCGAGATCCGTGCCGCTTGCCCTAATGTTGTCGGCCGGATTTTGGAAAGTTTCTGTCGAGCTTCCATCCGCAAGCTCGGAATCTGCATGTAATCCAAGGAGGGGGGAATCTGCTTCTCTTCGAAGGATTTCAACTTCTCTATTTCCTGCTCTTGCCGATCAATGTAGCCAGAGTATTTGATCCCGATTTCGACTTGGAGCCCCACCTCCTCCGGCAACGATTCATCCCGGCTCGGCAAGTTCTGATACGACACTTCCGGGCGCTTCAAGAGCTGAGCCAGCGTGTCCGAACCTACGCGGGTTTTGTGAAGACGATCCAGCTCGGAAGCGACAGCGCGCTGCTTCTCTTCGAACTTGGTGAAGTTCCGGAGCGGCAGGAGGCCAATTTCGTATCCAAGGGCCGAAAGTCGAGCATCTGCATTGTCCTGGCGAAGCAGGAGCCGATATTCAGCCCGCGAGGTGAACATGCGGTATGGCTCGATCGTTCCCTTGGTGACCAAGTCGTCGATGAGTACGCCGATGTAAGCTTGGTCCCGTCGCAGAACGATAGATTCCAGCCCTTGCACCCGCCGTGCCGCATTGATCCCGGCCATCAGGCCTTGAGCGCCAGCTTCTTCGTAGCCCGATGTTCCATTGATCTGTCCGGCTAGAAAAAGGTTGCGGCAAGCTTTGGTTTCCAACGAGGGATCAAGCTGTGTCGGAAACACAAAATCATATTCCACCGCGTAGGCGGGGCGCATGATTTCTGCGTGCTCACAGCCGATGATCGAGCGGACCATCTGGATTTGCACCTCGAACGGTAGAGAGGTCGAAAATCCGTTCACGTAAATCTCGTCAGTGGCGATTCCCTCCGGCTCCAGGAAGATCTGCTGCCGCTCCTTTTCTGGGAATTTGACGATCTTGTCTTCGATCGAGGGACAGTAGCGCGGTCCCACACCCTCGATAGCGCCGGAATAGAGAGGTGACTTGTGAAGAT
>CAMLLE010000035.1 GCA_946480555.1 uncultured Verrucomicrobia subdivision 3 bacterium | reverse complement strand
GGCCCGGCAGAAAGCCGTCGTCCGTTTCCTCCACTTTTCGCCAGAGCGCGGAGCCAGGAATGGATCGCCGCGGCAATCCCGCGCCTTCGTATTCCAGCTTGAGAACCGCAGGGCGCTCGCGATTGAACCAAAGCAGGCGGATCGGATGGCGCCCCGGACGCAGGAACGTGACACCCGATTTCATCAGCCCGGCATGTGCGCCATCGTTATCCACCACCGGCGCAGTTCCCAGCTGAATTCCAAAACGCCCGCGCGTCACGGTGCAACGATCGCCGCGAAGCTGGAGACGATCGCCTGCGCGGAAGCGTTCGCTGCCGGCAATCTCCAGGAGCGCAGTGGCCGAAGCATCCTGCACCACGACGCTGCTTTTCTCGGGGACCACTGCGCACACGACACCTTCGAGAACAAACGATTGGATGGAGCGCCCCTGGCGGCCGACTGCTTCCTGCAATTCGGCGATGGTCGCCACGCCCGCCGCAAACGAAACGCAGAGCGAAGCTGCGATCGCGAGAAAGAATGGAATGACGCGGCGCATGACTCGAAGCGCAACGGGCGTTCAATCCGCGCCTGGTCGCGCTGCCATTCCGATTGTCCGCAAAGGACCGCGAAATACAACCACCCGAATGGGGAGGGTGATTGGACCGTTGATCAGCGGTTCAAGTTGCGTCTGCTTCGCAGCAGCGCCTCGAGGAAATAGTAGTCGGCGTAGATGATCGGCACATCCACTTCACTGTTCTTGGGCAGATGCCCGACCGAATGCATCAAAAGGAAATTCCCGTTTTCGCCCAGCTTCGACCGGTATGCCGGTGAGGAAAGGGAAACCAGTTGCCGCCGCGCTGCATTGAGAAACCGTGCGGCGGCTTCCTTTTCCACAAACCCAGAAAGTTCAAACAACGCTGACGCCATGATCGCTCCTGCTGAAGCATCGCGTGGCGCGTTCGGAATTCCAGGCGCATCAAAGTCCCAATACGGAATCCTGTCTTCCGGCAGACGCGGGTGGTTCAAAATGAAGTTCGCAATGCCGGCCGCCTTGGCCAGATATGCCGGATCGCGGGTCTCGCGGAACATCATCGTGTAACCGTAGAGCGCCCAGGCTTGTCCGCGCGCCCACGACGAATCATCGGACGCACCCTGCCAGGTCTGCTTCAACACCACGGCGCCGTTTGTTGGGCTGTATTCCACCACATGAAAGCTGCTCTGGTTCGAACGAAAATGGTTCTCCAAAGTTTTGTTCGCGTGCGCTATGGCGATTTCCCCGAAGCGCGGCTCACCGGTTTCGCGCTGGGCGAAGGTGAGCAGTTCCAGATTCATCATGTTGTCGATGATCACCGGGAACTTCCATCTGCCGTGATCCCATGAACGAATCGCACCAACGTCCGGATTGAACCGGGTGGAAAGCGAACGCGCGCCTTGGATGAGCACTTCGCGATAAGCCGTATTCGTCGTGAGCCGCCAGCCATTGCCGAAACTGCACCCGAGCAGGAATCCCAGATCGTGCGTGCCGCGATGCAGTTTCACGCTCTCCAGTCGAGCGGTGTAATCCTGCGCTGCTGCGAGCCACTTCGGATCGCGCGTGTGTTCGTAGAGAAACCAAAGCGAGCCGGGAAAGAATCCGCTGGTCCAGTTGGTCGGGCTGACCGTCACCAGCTTGTCGTGTTCGAAAGTGCGCGGAAGGTTCGGATCGCTGCGAAGCGACTGCAGCAGCCTGCCGTATTGCTCGGCCGCAAACGTGAAGTTCTCGTCGATGAGCCGCTGCATCGGGTCGCCCTCCGTTTTATGTGCTGCGACGGTTGGAGAGGCCGACAGAAATAAACCCAGCACAAGGAACGAACAGGAAAGGACGGCACGGTTCATGGACCAGCAATAATCGCCGGTTCATCGCCAAGTCAATCGACGGGGGCTAGAACAAAGATTCTAGACCGATTTTACTGTTCCCGGGGTAACTGCGACTTGCAGAGTCGCGCTCCTGCCCACCGCCCGGGCGCAAATCCAATCCCGCCGTTCAGTGATATTCCTGGACCGTCTTCATGCCGTAGCCGGCCTTCTTCAGCGCGGCTATTCCCAGCACGGCCGCCTTGGCGCTGCTCAGCGTGGTCATGATCGGCGTTCCGGTATAGACCGCGGTCGTGCGAATCTTCACTTCATCGGCGCGCGGCACCTGGCCGGACGGCGTGTTGATAACGAGCTGGATTTCCTTGTTCTTCAGCAAATCGATCGCGGTCGGGCGACCTTCCCCGAGTTTGAAGATGCGTTGCACTTTGAGCCCGGCTTTTTCCAGCACGTTCGCCGTGCCGCTGGTGGCGACCACCTCAAAGCCGAGTTCAGAAAACTGCCGCGCCACACTGGCGGTGTCGGTCTTGTCCGCATCGCTCACGCTGATGAAGACGCGTCCGCTCAGCGGCAGCGATGAGCCCGCCGCCATCTGCGATTTGGCATAGGCGGTGCCGAGATCGGAATCCAATCCCATGACTTCGCCCGTCGAACGCATTTCGGGCGACAGCAAAATATCCTGTCCGTGGAAGCGGTTGAACGGGAACACCGATTCTTTCACCGCCCAATACTTCGGCCAGATTTCCTCCGTGAACCCGAGTTCCTTCAGCGTCTTGCCGGCCATTACTTTCGCGGCGAGCTTCGCCAGCGGAACGCCGATGGCCTTGCTGACGAACGGGACCGTGCGCGACGCGCGCGGGTTCACTTCCAGCACGTAAACGGTTTCACCCTTCACGGCGTACTGCACGTTCATCAGGCCGATCACCTTGAGTTCACGCGCCATCGCATGCGTGTATTCGCGGATCGTCTTGATGACGGTTTCCGAAAGCGTGTGCGGCGGCAGCACCATCGCAGCATCGCCGGAATGCACGCCGGCAAATTCAATGTGTTCCAGCATGCCGCCGATAATGATCGTGCCGCCGTTCGAATGGCCCACGTCGGCGATGCAGTCCACGTCCACTTCGGTCGCGTCTTCGAGGAATTTGTCCACCAGCACCGGGCGCTCCGGCGACGCCTCCACCGCGAAGCGCATGTAGTGCTGCAACTCCGCGTCGGAGTAAACGATCTGCATCGCGCGACCGCCGAGCACGAAACTCGGCCGCACAAGCACGGGATAACCCAGCCGCTTCGAAGCCACGAGCGCCTCGGCCTCGTTTGTGGCAAGTCCGTTCGGTGGCTGCGGAATGTTCAGCTTGTGCAGCATGGCCGCGAACAGCTTTCGGTCTTCGGCGATTTCAATGCTCTGCGGCGACGTGCCGATGATGTTCACGCCGTTCTTCTGCAATCCGAGCGCGAGATTCAAGGGCGTCTGGCCGCCGAATTGCGCGATGGCGCCCCAGCACTTCTCGCGTTCGTAAATGTGCAGCACGTCCTCCAGCGTGAGCGGTTCGAAGTAAAGCTTGTCGCTGGTGTCATAGTCCGTCGAAACCGTTTCCGGATTCGAATTCACCATGATCGTTTCGAAGCCGTCCTCCTTCAGCGCGAACGCTGCGTGCACGCAGCAGTAATCGAACTCGATGCCCTGGCCGATGCGGTTGGGGCCGCCGCCGAGGATCATCACCTTGCGCTGGGGAGTCTGGCGCGTTTCATCATCACCGCGATCGTAGGTGGAATAGAAGTAAGGCGTGTAAGCTTCGAATTCAGCGGCGCAGGTATCCACGAGACGATAGCTGGGGACGAGGCCGACCTTCTTGCGTTCGGCGCGCACGGCGTCTTCGGTCTGCCCGGTCAGATGGGCGATCTGGCGGTCGGAAAAGCCGAGTGATTTGGCTTTGGCTAACTGTTCAGCGTTCATCTCGAAATCAAATTCGCCAAAGTAAGCCGGAAGGCGCTTGGGGTGTCGAGTTGGAAAAAGCGCGGGGCAACTGTTGAGGGCGGAAATGATGTTCGAACGGGCTTCAGATTCCAACCGCTCAGCCAGCAGTGGCCTCGTAATCGTCCTCGGGTTTGCTGTCACTGCGAGAACGAGGACGACGACGAGGAGGAGGACGAGAACGAGGGTTACGACAGCTGCAACCGTCCGCACTTAACCGCCCAAAACCGCCTGTTGCCTCGCCCCTGCACGTAGCGTAAAGTTCCCGGCTCAATTCAAATTCATGAAAGACAGTTCCGCAGATCGGCCGACGGCCGCGCCGTCACGCTTTGAAGCCCCCGTTCGCGTCGGCCTCATCTCCCTCGGCTGCGCCAAGAATCTCGTCGATGCCGAGATCATGCTCGGCTCACTGCTCAAGGACGGCGTCGAAATTACCAATGACGCCGCACAGGCCGATGTCGTGATCGTGAACACCTGTTCGTTCATTGATTCCGCCCAGGAGGAAAGCGTGGATACAATCCTTGAATCCGCGGAACTGCGCGAGGCGAAGAACCGCGGCCAAGGGCTGATCGTCTCCGGCTGCCTGCCGCAACGGTTTCGCGATGAATTGCCGAAGCTGTTTCCCGAAGTCGATGCGTTCATGGGCATCGACCAGGTCGCGCAGGTCACCGACATCGTGAAGAGCGCGATGAACCGGCGCGCGGAGCGGATTGGGAACGGGGAAACGCCGGCATCCGGCAATCGGCAGCGGACATCGAAGGTCTCCGGCAAACTGGCTGAGCTGGAGAAATCCAAATCACGCGACGCCTACGAAGATTCCGAATCGCTGCGCGGCACGGCGAAGTTCAACAAGACGAAAGCCGTTCTCGGTCTGAAACCGGCCGCCCCCGCTGCGCCGTTGCTGGAGGTGAATCAGCGGCCGACGTTCATTCCCGATTTCGGCACACCTCGCTTCCGACTCACGCCGCGGCATTTCGCCTATGTGAAGATCGCCGAAGGATGCAATCACCCGTGCAGCTTCTGCATCATTCCGCGCATGCGCGGATCGCATCGCAGCCGCCAGCAAGCCGACATCGTGGCGGAGGTGAAAGCGCTGCTGGCCGATGGAGTGAAGGAGATCAACCTGATTTCGCAGGATTCCACATACTACGGGCTGGATTTGCGTCCGAATCACAGCCGCGCGATTTCGTCGCCGGAGAAGTTCTCCGCCGCGGCCAGGTCGCTGCCCGCGAATTCCACCACGATCTGCACTTTGTTGCGTGAGTTGAATGCGTTGCCGGGAGATTTCTGGATTCGCCTGCTCTACACGCATCCCGCGCATTGGACCGATGAGCTGATCCAAACCATCGCCGAGTGCCCGAAAGTGGCGCGCTACGTGGACATCCCGCTGCAACACATTCACGAGAACATGCTGGAGCGGATGCGCCGGGAGACGTCGCAGCAGTACATCGAGGATTTGATCCGACGCATTCGCGCCGGGATTCCCGGCATCGCGCTGCGCACAACGTTCATTGTGGGATTTCCCGGTGAAACGCAGGAGAGCTTCAACACGCTGTTGAATTTCATTCGCGAAGCGCGCTTCGAACGACTCGGCATTTTCACTTATTCGAAAGAAGACGGCACGCGCGCCGGCAGCATGGCCGGGCAGCTTTCCGACAACGTGAAGCAAAAGCGTCGGGAACTGGCAATGGCGGCACAGCACGAAATCGCGGTGCAGATCTCCGAATCGTTTGTGGGCCGGACGATCAAGGTGCTGGTCGAAGGCGAAGCCAGCGCGAAGGAACTTGCTGGGGCAAAGATCAGCTCGTGGGAGCATGGATTGATTCGCGGGGAAGAAAGTTCCGTCACGCGATTGAAAGGCCGTTATCTCATCGCGCGTGGGGAGGCGGATGCGCCGGACATCGATGGTCGGGTTTACATCCGCGGCAAGCTTCCGATCGGCCAGTTCGCAAACGTGAAGATCATCGGCCACACCGATTATGATCTGATCGCTGAACCTGCGTGAGAAGGATCGGCAAGATGAACCGCTGAGATTCGCCAGGACGAAGTTCGCAGTTTCAAATTCCGAAATCCAAGGAATGTTCAAGCCTCAAGCTTCAATCCGGAGTTCGATCGCCACAATCGCTGTTCTCGCCGGGGTCGGAATCTCCGAATCCTGCCGAGCCTGAATCGCGCCTGCCAATACGGGCCAATTGATCAACGAGGAGTTCACCGCGGCGACGACCGTTTTCTGAATTGCAGCCATGGCGATGCCTGTGGTGGCGGTCATAGTCGCGGTCGTAGCGAGAGTGGCCCCGCCAGAAGGCTTTACTACCGTGCGGCTCGATGGCGGATAGCAAGCGAAGCGCTGACTCAATGCTTCACGCCAGTCGCATGCTGCCAGGCGTGGATGATGTGATGGACGATTTCCTCCACGCCGACGCCGTTTTTCACCTGGGCAAAAACGAAGGGGCCATCTCCGCGCATCTTTTTTGTGTCGCGTTCCATCACCCGCAGATCGGCGCCGACAGCTTCCGCGAGGTCCGTCTTGTTGATGACAAGCAGATCGGTTTGCGTGATCCCCGGGCCGCCTTTGCGTGGGATTTTGTCGCCGCCCGCGACATCGATGACCTGGATCGTAAAGTCCGCCAATTCGCGGCTAAAGCAGGCCGCGAGATTATCGCCGCCGGATTCGATGAAGAGGAGCTGCGGCTTGAATTTCGCGTGCAGTTCTTCCAACGCAAGCAGGTTTGATGAAATGTCCTCGCGAATGGCGGCGTGCGGGCAGCCGCCGGTTTCCACCGCGCGGATGCGTTCCGCGGGGAGCGCCTGATGTTTCGTCAGAAACTCGCCATCTTCCTTCGTGAAAATGTCGTTCGTCACCGCCGCGATGTTCATCTTGTCGCGCAGTTCCAGGCAGAGCTGAAGCATCAACGCCGTCTTGCCGCTGCCGACGGGCCCGCCGACGCCGACGGTGAATGCGCGCTGGTTGAAATCCCGGTCCAGCGGCAGTTCGCGATCGTGAAAATGGCCGGGGCTGTCGGCGTGGCCGTGTTGGTGCAGGAGAATTCGCATAAATCAAAATCAAAGTTCCAGAATCAAAGTTCCTAAAAATGTTCAAGCCTCAAGTCTCGAGCTTCAATCCGAAGATTCTGCGATCGGATTTGAGATCTGGAACTTGAAATTTCCTTGGGCCTTGGACCTTCGAAACTCATCGCCAGGTTTCAATCAAAAACATTCAATTCCCGGTTGGCCTTCCGCAGCTTGCCGCTGAGATCGAAACACAGATTGTGCAGCAACTGGATCTTGATGTGCGGATGCGTGCGGCTGAACTGCTCGAAACTTTCCAGGCCAAGCAGCAGGCATTCGGATTCACGATCCGCAACCACCATCGCCGAACGCGGCTGCCGGTCGATCAATCCCATTTCTCCAAAGGTCATTCCCGCCGATACCGTTGCGAGGCGCTTCTTTGCGCCTGATTCCAAAATCGTCTGCACGCTCACCTTGCCGCGTGTCAGGAAGAACATTTCGCCAGCGCGATCGCCGCTCTTGATGATGGTCTCGCCCGCGGCGTACGTGCGCGGCTGCAGCTGCGTTCTGAACAGCTCCATCTCTTCATTTGAGAATCCCTGAAGAACGGTGAATTGTTCCAGCGAAGCAGTTTTCTCCATCAAGCGCGTATCGCTGCGCTCCAGGAGGCGGTCCTCACACCATTCCAGCGCAACATCCAGGTCGTCAAAAGCTCTGAACTCGTCTGCAAACCGGTTGCCGAGCTTGAGCTTCAGGAAGCGCCGCAACAACGGCGTGCGGTCCGGGCGGACGAAGATCAGGGTCTTCCCGGTGAGCGACAGATCGAGCAGAAGCTGATGCAGCATGCCGCACGCGCATTCGTTGGCGGACAACACACGTTTCAAATCCAGGATGACGTAGTCGGTTCCGGCCAGATGTTCGAGAACGTCACGCACGACCACCTCAGCGGTGGAGAACATCAGATTTCCCTGCAGCTGCCAGATGCCAATGCGCCGTCCTTCGCGCCGGAGCACCTGGTTCTCTTCAATCTGCCGCACGCGGCTGGAACTGAACTCCGCACCGGTGAACTTCAGGCGAATCGTCGAGCGGCCCACGCTGGGCCGGTTGTAAAGGTGAAGATCGAAATGGCGGGACAATTCCTGGCACACACGGATGCCGCGCACGCTGTTGCCGTGCGCATCCAGAAGCGGCGAATAGACACCGATGCCGAGCTGGCCGGGAAGGACGGCGATGATTCCGCCGCTGACGCCGCTCTTGGCCGGCATGCCGACGTTGTAGAGCCATTCACCGGCGTAGTCGTACATGCCGCAAGTGCCCATGACGCTCAGGATGTTCTCCACATATTCGCCGCGGATCGCCTGCTTGCCGGTGATCGGATTCGTCCCACGATTCGCAAGCGTAGCAGCCATGGTCGCCAGATCGCGGCACGTCACCGAAATCGAGCATTGCATGAAGTAGAGTTCCGTGACGGGCGTCGGGTCGGTGGAAAGAATGTCGAAGTTGCGCAGCATGTGGCCGATGGCGCGGTTGCGATGGCCAGTCTCGCTTTCGGACCGGTGAACCACATCGTCGATCTCCAGCTCGCGTCCGGCGTAGAGTCCGAACGTTTCCAGCAGTCGTTTGACTTTGGTCTTCTGGGTCTTGCCTGCAATCAAACCGGCGGTGGCGATCGCGCCGGCGTTGATCATGGGATTGCGCGGGCGGCCGGTGCCGGGTTCGAGACTGATCGAGTTGAACAGATCGCCGGTGGGTTCGACTCCGACCTTTTTCAGAACTTCACTGCGCCCATTGTCTTCCAGCGCCATGCCGTAAACGAACGGTTTCGAGATGGATTGAATCGTGAAGGGAAGCTGCGAATGACCGACCTCGTAAACTGAACCGGTCGCAGTGACGATGCAGATGCCGAAGCCGCGCGGATCGGCTTTTGCCAGTGCCGGGATGTAGCTGGCCACAGTGCCATCGCCGATCGAAGCGCATTCGCCGTGCAGTTTCTCCAAAAACCTAAGCACCGGCGACGGCGTGAGTGGGTTCATGGGCTTTGGTTTAACTCTGGAACAATCGTGAGTAAAGCCGGTCCTGCGCGCCCTGCCAGAGATCGAGGAGCGGGGCAGTCTGCGCCAGCTCATCCAGGGTCAGCCCTTCCGCGCGCGCGATCATTTCATCTGCTTTGGGACAAAGCCGGTGCTGCAGGATCTGCGCTTCCATGGGACCCACGATGTTCAATCGCACCGCCGCGGCAAATGTGCTGCGCAGTTGATTGAATACGAACATCTGGATCGCCGCCTGGCGAGGGATCTCCAGCTGGCGGAGGCTGGCGCCGAACACGGGAGCGAAGTGGAAGTGAATGGCGGATTGCGGATTGCGGATTGCGGATTGGCCGAAGATGCGTTCCACAGCGCTGGCGAAAGCTTTTCCCTGCAAGCGGCTGGCGCGGTTGGCCACGTGGTTCGTGGTGAACACGTCGCAGAGTTCGTCCAGTTCCGGCAGGCGATCCGGCTCGTCCCAGGCCGCCGTGACGAATGGCAGTGCAGCTCGGCCCAGCTGATTCAGGCCCGCTTCGACGATCGAAAGCAGCTCTTCCCGATTGCGAACTTCGCCATGCTGCCAGGCGGCTTCGAGTCCGGCGGAATGCGCGAAGCCACCCGTGGGAAAGGCTGAATCCACGAGCTGCCAGATGAGCCAATCCCTTTCACCGCGAAGATGCGGAGACGCAGAGGAGCTGCTATTGAGCAAAGCGCCTTCTTCTCTCCGCGTCTCAGCGTCTCCGCGGTTCATCAAAAGAGGAAATACCGCTGCGCGAGCGGCAGCACCATTGCCGGTTCGCACGTCAGCAGTTCACCGTTCGCGCGTACTTCGTAAGTTTCCGGATCGACCGTGATCTCCGGCATCGCGTTGTTCCACTTCAAATCCTTCTTTCCAACCTTGCGGCAACCCTTCACCGCTTCGATGCGCTTGGTGAGTCCGTAAAGTTTTCCCACGCCCAGCTTCTTAGCCGCCTGGCTGACGAACGCGATCGAACAGGGTCCGGCCGCCTTGCCGAAGCTGGCGAACATCGGTCGCATGTAAACGGGCTGCGGCGTCGGAATGCTCGCATTCGGATCGCCCATCTGCGCCCAGGCAATCACGCCGCCCTTGATCACCATCTCCGGCTTTGCGCCAAAGAACGCCGGCTTCCACAGCACGAGGTCCGCGAGCTTGCCCTTCTCGATCGAACCGATGACGTGGCTCATACCGTGGGCAATGGCCGGATTGATTGTGTACTTCGAGATGTAGCGCTTGATGCGGAGGTTGTCGTTGTCGCCCTTTTCTTCCGGCAAGCGGCCACGCTGCTGTTTCATCTTGTCGGCCGTCTGCCACGTGCGGGTGATGACTTCGCCAATGCGACCCATCGCCTGCGAATCCGAGCTCATCATGCTGATCGCGCCCATGTCGTGGAGGATGTCCTCCGCGGCAATGGTCTCGCCACGGATGCGGCTTTCCGCGAACGCGACATCCTCCGGCAGGTTCGGATCGAGATGATGACACACCATCAGCATGTCGAGATGTTCGTCGATGGTATTGACGGTGTAAGGGCGCGTCGGGTTGGTGGAACTTGGCAGCACATTTGGCTCGCCACAGATGCGAATGATGTCCGGTGCGTGACCGCCACCTGCGCCTTCACTGTGGTACGTGTGAATGGTCCGGCCCTTGAATGCGGCAATTGTTCCTTCGACGAATGTCGATTCGTTCAAGGTGTCGGTGTGAATGGTGACCTGGATGTCGTAATCGTCCGCGACTCCGAGGCAGCAATCGATCGCGGCCGGTGTGGTTCCCCAATCTTCGTGCAGCTTCAGGCCAATGGCGCCCGCTTTGATTTGATCCGGCAAACCGGCCGGCATCGCGGTGTTGCCCTTGCCGGTGAACCCAAAGTTGAGCGGCAACGAATCCACCGCTTGAAGCATCGCCTTGAAATAAAACGGCGCGGGCGTGCAAGTCGTCGCGCAGGTGCCCACGGCTGGTCCGGTGCCGCCGCCAACCATCGTGGTGAGTCCGGCGGCGATGGCTTCGTGCGCCTGTTGCGGGCAGATGAAATGAATGTGCGAATCGAAGCCGCCGGCCGTGAGGATCAACCCTTCGCCTGCGATCACTTCGGTGGTCACTCCGACGATCATCCCCTTGGACACGCCCGCCATCACATCGGGATTCCCGGCCTTGCCGATGCCGGCGATCAAGCCGTCCTTGATGCCGATATCGGCCTTGTAGATGCCCGTGTAATCAACGACGAGTGCGTTGGTGATGACGCAGTCGAGCGCGTCTTTGGCGCCGACGCCGGCGGCCTGGCCCATGCCTTCGCGGATGACTTTCCCGCCGCCGAACTTGCATTCATCGCCATAGACGGTGAAATCCTTTTCGACTTCCAGAAATAGCGACGTGTCACCGAGGCGGACCTTGTCGCCGGTGGTCGGACCGAACATGTCGGCATAATGCGAGCGTTTCATTTTGTGGCTCATGGCAAACTTTCTTTTACCGCGGAGATGCAGAGACGCGGAGGAAGACGAAATCGAAACTCCGCGCCTCCGCGTCTCCGCGGTGAATCATTGGGCTGCGAATCCTTTGGATTTTATCCGCTTCACGGCGGCCTTCTTCGTGATGTTGGAAACCTTGCCGCTCGCGAGGTTGTTGCCGCCGCGGATGACTTTCTTGCCGGCGATCTCAACCAGCTTCACGGTTTTGGTTTCGCCGGGTTCGAATCGGACGGCGGTTCCGGCGGGGATGTTCAGCCGCATGCCGTAAGCGGCCGCGCGATCAAACTGGAGCGATGGATTCGTTTCGATGAAATGATAGTGACTGCCAACCTGGATTGGGCGGTCGCCGAGATTTGTGACCGGGATTTCCGCCGTCGCGCGACCTGAGTTCAGTTCAATTTCGCCTTCCTTGATTTCGTAGCCGCCGACGTGAGGAGGCGGATTGTTTGCGACCGTGCTCTCCGCCACCTCACGTCCGCGGCTACGGGACGCTTCAGGCTTGAACACTGACAAATCCGGAACCGGCAAAAAGCTCCCGTGCAGCGCGAGCGTGAGATCGCCGTCCTCCAGTGC
>CAMLLE010000034.1 GCA_946480555.1 uncultured Verrucomicrobia subdivision 3 bacterium | reverse complement strand
CAGCATCACCGGTGAGCCGTGCGAAGCAGGCGACCTGCAGCCAATACGCGACAGCATGGTTGTTCCCGGCGTTCGCCTCCTCCCGACCATTCTTGCTGGATATCATCCAGTCCGTGTAATCCTGAAACCACTTCCGTACGCCTGCGAACACTTCGGGCGAAAACTCTTCCGAGTCCTTCATCGCCACCACCGCGAGCGGCACCTCCGCCAGATGCAGCGTATCGATGATCCCAATCCCACGCCCCGGCGTGACGCCTGGAATTGCCTGCGCGTAGTTCAGGCTCGGATTCATCCGCGTGGCGGCATCGACGAAGAACACTTTCAACAATTCCGCCGCCTTTTTCGCATAACGATCTTCACGCGTGATCTTGTAAGCCGCGCCCAACACCGCCACAGCATCGCGCAAGCTCATGACGCAGCGGCGATGTTCGACGAAGTTGTTGGGATTCGACTGCCCATCGCGCTGCACATACGGCAGGCCGTTGGTCGTGTTTGGATTCGGCCACCAGTAATCGCCGTTGGAATAGAAGTCGTGCGGGCCGCCTTCGCTCAGCTTCGCGCGAAACTTGGTGATCGCGATCGGCTCCTGTTTCAACGCCGCTTCGACGGTTTTGAGAATCCGGTTCCGATCGAACGCTGCGACGTCCACGCGGAGCGATTCGGCTGCGGGAAGTCGATTCGAAAACAAGAAACACGCACTGAGCAGAAGAATGAAGCGGCCGATGTTCATGACTTGGAGTTCGCGGCAATGATTGAAGCTACCCCCGCCAAGTCAATCGCAGCCATAGAACATTTGTTCAGCAGCCCTCATTGAGATCGCAGCAGGTAGAACCGCTCCGGTGTATCAGGATTCAACGGATGGCTGACACTGAACTTCCCCTGTGCATCGAACTGATTTGTCGCAACGCGCACCCATGTGGAAATCGGCAAGGCAATGTTGGTCGCGGTGAGGAGATGGAACGTCGCGCCGGGGACACCGTTCGTGCCGCTGAAGTTCAGGGTGCCGTCGCTCACAACGGATGCTACAAACCGCGGTGCCGTGAGCGGTGGCATTCCCACCATCGCACTTTGAATTTCGGCCGGCGAAAGCGTTCGCCCGTAGATCTGCAAATCGTCAATCGCACCGTTGAACACGCGTTCGAATCCCGCGATGCCACCGCGTGCGCCGATTGCCCATCCGACGGTGAAATTGCCGAGCAGCCCGGACCCGGCTGGATAAGCGGACACTTCCGAGCCGTTGCGATAGAGCCGATAGGTGTAGTTGCTGCCGGTGAATTCCATCGTACCCGCCAGATGAACCCAGGTTCCCAGCCCAACGTCCGGCGGTGGGATGGCGAAGGAAGCATACTGGCCTGGCGACCACGTGCCGAAATCGTAAGTCGTGCCGGACGCGCCAACCCGCAGCACGAACTCGCGGCTCGGATTGCTCTGATGACCGCGCTGCAATACACCGTGATTGCCGGTCATGCCTGTGTTCAGCTTCACCCAGGCGGCGACGGAAATCGCACCTGTGACATTGAGCGCGGCGGGATTTCCCAAATCCACTTTTCCGCCCGCACCATCCAGCGAAAGCACCTTGCCGCGTTGCGCGTCGGAGACAATTGCGGCCGTGCCTGCAAGCAGACCGTGATTCTGGAAACCGGAGGAATCGTCCGCCGTGTTGTCATCAAAGGTGTAGTGCGCCAGAAGTCCGGATGGAACGATCGCGGCCGGTGTCGCACTGACTTGCGCGGAGATCGGGCCTTCGCCGATCTCATTCACGGCGGTGATGACGTAATGATACGTCGTGCCATTCAGCAGGTCGGTGTCCGTGAATGCGGCGTTCGTCACACTCGCAATCCAGACATGCGGCCCGCCGTTTGTGGTGCTGCGATAGACGCTGTAACCGGTTGCGCCGTTCGCATTCCAACCGAGCCACACCCGCGTGTTGCCCGGAACCGCACTGACGTCAGACGGTGTCGCCGGTGTGGTGGCCAGCGCCGATCCGCTCAAGGCAATTTCAAACCGGTTCGTTCCCGTAAACCGGCGCAGCGGTCCCATCTGTTCCATGGACAACGTCACGTTCGTGATCTCCAGCTGATGATCGTTCGTAAAACAGATGTGATACGCGTTGTTCGTGAAGATAACCTGGTCGATCAGGAACATTTCACTGATGCCGGTGGTGCCGTTGCCTGAGAGCGCGCCGAACGTGAGCGACAGCTGTTTGCCGCGCAGAGTCGTTCCCGTCGGCAGCGGGGCCGTCGTGATGAACGCGTCGTGGCTGCCGCCGGTGAGCTTGCGTGTTTCGCCCGCGATTGCGCCCGAGAAGTAGAGATTCGTAGGTGCATACGAACCGCCGGGATAGATGAACTGCGTGCCGTTCACGAGCCACGCGCGTTTGCCGATCGCGCTGTCCGAAAGAAGTCCGATGCGGCCGGTGAGCGAGAACTGGCCGTTCGTGGTGGAAACCGTGGCTGAACCCGTGTTCGCTCCGGCGACCTCCGGGTTCCGTAGATTCACGACGCAGGTATCCACGCGACCGTCGGTGAACGTGATTTTCAACGCGCAGGCCTCCAGTCCGCTGCCATTCATCGGCAACCGTTCGACGGATTGAATTGTTCCAACCCCGTTTTTGAGCGGTTCAACCACGCTGACGAATAGATCCTGAAGCGTTCCGCTGGGAATGCGTCGGCGAACGATTGCTGAAGGCCGCCACAATCCGTTCACCCACCAGTTCGCAGGCTCGCCGTTGGCGCGCGACGGCACAGGCGTACGGCCGAGGAAGACTTGATAGGGGCTGGTGGCCGGTTGATAGGTGAGCGGGTCGGTGGACATCCAGAGTTTGGTGTCGCTCGGCGAATTGCGATCCGCATCCAGATAACCGATCTGGAAATCGCCGGGCGCGGCGTTGCTGCTCACGTTCCGCCAGAAGCCGTAATACGGAAACGACGATCCGCTGCTCGTGGGCTCCGTCCAGACTTCGCCGCCTTCCAGCATCGGATAGGTGTTGCTGTTCGTGATCAGCGGGAAACTGCATTGCGCCGTCTGATCGTAGCGAATCGAACCGTGCCAGACGTAATCGTGCGTTGTGCCGCCGGCAACGCGAAACACGTCCACGACGTAAGGCCGGTTCAGGTCAATCGTGTTCAACATCAGGATGCGTTGGTAGCGCGACGCCCGGCTGCTGTAGGTGCGCTGGCCGTCCACTTCCGTAACAGCGAGGCCATTGTTGCCGGGTTCGTACAACGTGAGATCGCCATTGCCATCGATGTCGGCGGCGCGATTACTCATGTCGCTGCGATCGATGGTCACCGCGTTGTGCGCGAGAATCTGTTCCGTGAACTGCCGCCCGGGCGTGCCATTGTGGTAACGCACGTTGCCCAGCACTTCGTTCCCGAAAGCCCAGAGCGTGTAAGCCGTCACATCCGAGCGCATGTGGTTGTTGTTGCCTGAAAAATTCTGGTTCAGCTGAACTGCCAGAGCGCCGCTGCCAGCGCCCATTGAAACGGTTCCATACGAAGGCAGCAGCCAGGACAATCCCGTGTTGCGCGCAGTGAAGTAGGTGTTGAACGGCGTGTCGCCAAACGAAGGCAGCTGGCCGTTCGGCAACGCCATCCTGCTCCACTGCTGCTGGCCGTACGTAAGCGTCTTCACGTAAATCCCGGCGCGATTGCTGATGGCCTGCAACTGCGGCGTGTCCGCCTGACGCGCGGTGAAATAATCGCGCGTGTAGGTCGCGGCATTTTCGTTCTCGTTGATGTAGCCGATGGAGTAGCCCATGCCTTCGCTCAACGCGCCGTCGCGATGAATCTTCTTCCGCACTGTTGCGTTGAGATACGCGTCCATCCAGATGATGTAGTCCGGGCGATTGAGCACGCGCGCGACCAGCGCCAGCACGGTGTAGGGCCCGGAAAGATTGCTCTGGATCGCAATGTCCACCGGAATGTGGTTCACCAGAAAATCGCCTTCATCGAAGAACAGGTTGTCGCGAATGTACTGCCGCACATCGAAGCCGAGTTCCGTGCTGAGGTTGGTGAGCGCCACGCTGTCGTAGATCGCGTCGAACGCCAGCAGCTCGTCGTCGGCCCATTCGTGCGCCAGACCGTTGTGATCGCTGGCCCGCTGCGGACCGAATCCCGTGGTGGTGGCGAGATAGTTGGGTGTCACTTCGATGAACGTGGCGCTGTTGATCGCCGTCAACGTGTAGCTCGGATGCCAGCGCGCCCAGTCGAGCAGCGCGACAGCGATGCGCCGGGCGTAGGAATCGTTCCGAGTCTGAGGCGAACTGCCGCTGTTCACATAAGCGGGCGCGAGCTTGTTGAGATCGCTGCGAAGCTGCCGCCGCTGGTGATAGGCGATCAGATTGAAGACAAGCGATTTCGCCGTCGTGCTGCCCGTGCGGTTGTAATACGGCACGTTGACCACGCGCGTGAGATTGTTCGTCGCCGTGGTGAGAAACACGGTCACCGCCTGCGTGCGGACCGGATAGATCGCAGAATTCGTGTTTGGAAAAATTGTTCCGCTCGGTGTGCTGACGATCTGATTTGGCGCGGACGCACTCCACGACCAGCCGGTATCGCCGGAGACAACTGGCGGACAGAAGCCGTAATCGTCATTCCGCGGCGCGAGGCGTGGCGTGAAGTTGTTGGTGTATTGCGCTTCGGTCCAGGTGCTGAGCACTGCGCCCGCACCGCTGCCACTGCCGGGAATGGAGAGAATGGGATGCGGCGGTTCCGTCTGGGCAAAAGCTGAGAAACCGCCGAGAACTGCAGAAGCAAGCCACAGTGCTGCCGCCGGAACGCGCAACATCGTCTCGGGCCCCAAAGCGAGACGCCGCCAAACGTTATTTCGCTTGGCGGCGTTCGTCATGAACGTGAACAACGGTTCAACTCAACTCATCAGGGCAAACGCAGCAGGAAGAACCGCTGCGGCGTGTTCATCTCGATCGGTGTCGGGAAGCTGAAGTTGCCACTGCCATCGAAGTTGTTCGTTGCAATGGAAGTCCAGCTCGCCAGCGGAAGGGCCAGATTTGTGGAAGTGACCACGTGATACGCGCCGCTCGGAACGCCGCCCGAACCGCTCAGGACGAGATTCCCGCCGCTGCGCACCACATTCGAGATCGTGGGCGGCTGCGGCGTGGAGACCACTTTGAGCGTGCCGCTCGTGGCGAGTTCGCTCACGTCCCAGAACAAGCCCGCGCCGGGCGTGGCGGGCTCGATCTTCGCGAACGCGCCGGAGTAGCTGGCCGCGTCAAAGAGCTTGAACCCATCTCCATCTGCATACTCCGCTGCGTTCACATCCGAGATGCGCAGCACACCGCCGAAGATGATCTGCGCCGCGCCGCTGATCAGATCGTTGGTCAGGCTGAACTTGTCGGTCTGCATGGCGTTCGTGCCGCCCAGGGTCACAACATCCGTGACCGTGAGCGTTCCGACTGGAACTCCCTGCAGTTCGTTGCCCGGCGCCACGGTGCCGCCCGGCGTGACTTCGAGGCTGCCGGTCACGCGACCGAGACCGGCCAGGACGCGGCCGTTGCCGATCGTTTGACGGCCGTCGGTGCGTCCGCTTACGTCGAGCGTGGTGGTTGCCGAAGAAAGCAGGATCATCGGGCTCGCGGTGACCGCACTATTGCCGACGAGCCGCAAAGTGCCGCCGTTGATGGTCGTTTCGCCGGTGTAGCTCACGGCCCCCGCCAGGGTGAGCGGGCTGCCGTCAAACTTGAACAGGCTGCCGGGACCGCTGACCGAGTTGCTGAGGGTGAGTGACGTTCCGACCACGCTGAAGATGACGCTGTTGCTGAGGGTGACCGGGCCGTTGACAACGTTCGCGCCGGAATTGTTGCGGAAGGTGTTCGCCGATCCATCGCCTTCCAGCACGATGACTTTCTCCAACGGCACGGCCAGATTGTGAAGCATCAGCGTCGCACCCGGACGCACGTTGATCTTGCGCGCCGGATTGCCGGCGGAACTCGTGGATGTTTCAATGCCGAAGATGCCGCCCTGCACATCGATGTCCCCAAGAGCAGGATCGACGGCAACTCCGACGAGCGAGATCTGGTTGCCGCCGACTTTCGAGATGTTGTAGGCATTCCCGCCGGTGCTCAGCGCCGCGCCCGCGCCGCGAATATCCCAGCGGGCATTTCCGCCGAAGCGGGTGTCGCCCATCAGATTCACCACGCGAACGGCGTTGATTTCCGGACGGAACGCGTTGTTAACGATTGCGCCGCTGTCGCCGTAGCCCAGGCCCACGACGTTGATCGGTTCCGTGCCAAGATTCTTGGTGTTGTCGGCGATGGCGTTGGGGCTGCCCACGTCAAGCGAAGCGCCGCTTTGAATGGTGGTGCCGCCAACGGTGCTGCCCAGAGCGGCGTTGTTATCTGCGTGCAACACGCCTTCCTGAACGATGACCGGGCCGGTGAAGTCGTTGGTCGATGCGATCGAGAGCTGGCCTGCGCCGCGCTTTACAATTGTGGTTCCGCCGGTGATCCGGCCGGGGCCGTTGATGATGTAGAGGTTTCCGGAGTCGTTGGTAATGGTCGAAGGCGAAACGGCTTCGCTCAGATCGATGGTGAACTGCTGCGCGGTGTCATCGAGCCGGACGAGATCGCCCTGATAGAATTTATCCGGCAATGAAGTCGCGGAGTTGACCCAGTTCTCCGTATTGAAGACGTCCCAGACGGTGCCTTGCGCGCCCGTCCAGACCAGTTTGCCCGCGCTGCCGGTGACCACCAGATTCACCTGGCCCGGCGTGCCGGTATCGATGGTCAGGCCGTAGCGGGAGATGCCGCCGATGTTCACGGTCGGATCGAAACTGCCGCTAAGCGCGCCAGTGTAGTTGATCAGCCGGTAGGTGCCCGCCTGTAATGTGGTGCCGAGCAGATTGATGTTAATCGTATTTCCGTTCGCGGTGAGATTCCCGTTCACTTGCAGCAGGTCGTTCATGCCGGCGCCAATCGTGGTGACGGAGTTCAAATCAAACACCAGCGATGCGCCCGGCTGCAATGTCAGCGCGCCCGAAGTAAAGGTGCCGTAAGTGCCCGAGCCGCCCGGCTGCAATGCGCCGCCGAGGTCCACCGCTCCCGAATGCGAACCGAGTCCTGCGAGCGTGGTGTTGGTGTGCGTGGTGAGCGTGCCGCCGCCGGTCACGGCGTTGTTGATGACGAGCGTGCCATTGGAAACAACGGTTGCCCCGGCGTAAGTGTCCGCTCCGCCCGCCAGCGTCAACGTGGCCGCGCCGTTCTTGATGAGGCCGCCCGTGCCGCTGATGACGTTGCTGAGCGTGAGTGAAGTTCCGCCGACCGTCGCCACCACGGAGCCATTGAACGTCATCGGTCCGACGACCGTGTTTGCCCCCGAACCATTGTCCAAAGTTGCGTTTGTGCCCGTGCCATGCAGCACGAACTGCTTGTTCAACAGGTTCGTCATATTGAAGAAGCGGAGCGTGGCGCCGGCATGAACGGTCAGGGTGCTGGCCGGATTCCCAAGTCCCGTGGTCGCCGCTTCAACGCCGAGAACTCCTTCCTCGACATGAATGTCCGCCAGCGCGGGATCGACAGTCACGCCGACCAGTGCAATGGCGTTCGCGCCAATCTTCGTGAGGGTGTAAGGATTGCCGCCGGTGCTCAATGCGGCGTTTGCGGGATCAGCGGTGCTCGGTGCGCCGCGAATGTCCCAGCGGTTTGGATTGTTTCCAAACGTGGTATTGCCGGCCAGCGTGACGTACCGGAGCGCATTCAGTTGTTGCGCGCCGCTGTTCACAATCGCCCCCGCGCCGGTTCCCGCACCGGAGACCGTCACCAGCTCTGCTCCAAGATTCTGCCCGGCCACATCCAGCACAGCTCCGCTTGCGAGGGTCGTGCTTCCATTCGTTGCTCCCAGGGCGGTGGAGCTGCCCGCCTGGAGTGTGCCGCTGGTTACCATCACGTTTCCGGCAAACGTGTTTGCGCCGCCCAAGGTCAGAGTCCCTGCGCCCTGTTTGCTGATGGAGCCGGACGCCGCGCCGGAAATGTCATTGTTCACGGCGATGTCGTCGCTGCGATTGAAGACCAGTGCGGCGTCATTCTCAATGTTGCCGCCGCCCAGATTGCCGCTGGTTCCTCCGTCGCCGACCTGCAACGTGCCGCCCAAGATGTGTGTGCCGTCGGCATAGCTGTTTGCCCCGGAATTCGCGATGGTGAGCGTGCCGGAGCCTTGCTTGGTGAGACCGCCCAGGCCGCCAAGGCTGCCGGTTCCTGTGAAGGTGTAGGCCGCTCCAGAATTGTTCACGACAACGTTTGCCGGTAGCAACGCGCCTGACAAACTCACGCTGCGCGTTCCCGCGGCACTATCGTCGAACGTTGCGAGATCGCCTTGAACGAAGAGCGCGGGATTTCCGGCAGCAAGCCAGTTCGCGCTCACGGTATCCCACGTGCCGCCCGGCGTGCCAGCCCAGACGACGTTCTTCGGGATCGGGCCGCTGGTCAGCACCAGGTCGATGGAATCCTCCGCCACGTTGTTGGAGAGGAAGCCCGCATAGTTGCCCGGCAGGCCGGTCATCGTGAAGTTGAAATCGCTGCCGAGAATGTCGCCGGTGTACTTGATCAGGCGGAACTGCGCGGGATAGCTGGTGATCGACGGAAGGGTTCCGATCTGCAGCGTATTGCCCGCGCCACCAGTGGTCAGGCTGGCGGCCGTAATCCGCGTGTCATCGCCGACCCGCGCGAAATGAACGGTCGCATCGCTGAGTGAAATCGAGCCGATGGGCGCTGAGACCGATCCCATGGTGTTCGTGAGAACGAACGTGCCGCCCGTCATTGTGATGATCGAACCGCCGCTGACGGGACCGGTTTCCACTGCATTCGCCATCACGGCACCGGCTGTGACGCTCAACCGGCCGATCGTCGTGGCCACGCCGGCGCCGCCGGTTGCGATGCCCAGCTGCATCGCGTTGTTCACGCTGAGCACACCGCCATTTACGTTCACGGTGCCGTCGCCATTCTTGCCGGTGGTCGCTTCCTGCAGTCCAATTCTCAGGTCGTTTACGTCGATGATTCCGGCGGTCAATGTCAGCGTGCCCCGGCTGTTGCCCGTGCCGCCGGTGTTGCTGGATGCGCGGCCGATCGTCATCAAATCCACTTGGGCGTCCACTGTGCCGTTGGAAAAATCCACCGTGCCTTGCGCACTGGTCGTGCCGCTGTTCGCCTCACCGTCGCCGATTGTGAACAGGTTCATCCGACTCGAACCGTCGGATCCGCGGATGTAAGCCACGGGCCCCGTGAAGACCGGATTGAACAGCATCTGGCAGGCGGTTTCCTTCTCGAGACCGACGCCGAGGCTCGTCGCGAAAATTGCATTGGTTTGTCCGAGATACAGCCGGCTGCCGCTTCCGTTGTTGCTGGCGCTGCGTCCGACTTCAATTCCGATGACGTTCAACGATGTGTTCGCTGCCGCAGCCCGGACTCGGTTTGTTTTGGCGAGATAAAGCCAGCCTGTGTTGCGATTGACGTTCGGCAAACCCGGCGGGTCGCCGCGCCCGATGAAGATGATGTTCACGTCCGCGAAGAAGGTATCGAGGCCCGAGAGATCCAGCGTCGCGCGGCGGCTGGTGGCGTTGCCGCCCTGGCGGACGATCATGTTTGCGGCGGAATTGCTCACGACCAGCGTGCCTGCGCCGGTCACGGCGGCATCGACATTCTGGTCTGCGGTGGCTTCCGTTCCGACCAGGAGCCGGCCCTGGACGTTGAGAGTTTTGCCCGCTTCGATCTGCGTCGTGTGAAACAGGAAATTGGATTGGGCGTATTGCAGCGAGCCGATTGTGCCGGCGAACCCGGAATTGACGATGTTGTTCGGGTTCCCAATCGTCCCATCCGCTCCGTCGTCGTAGAACGCCACGTCATCCGTGGCACCTGGGACCACGCCGCCGATCCAGTTTCCCGCCGTGGACCAATTCAGGTCCGGGGTGGCTGACCCGTTCCAGATCACGGTGGCCGCACCAGCGGACCGAGGCAGCGTCAGTGCACCTGCCAGCAGCGTGGCGAGCCACAGGGTTCGCTCGAGTGAATCGAATGCTCTCTTCATAGATTTCCTGGTTTGTGAGAAGTCGGAGTACGATTGGGTATCGTCACGGAATTTGAGTGCGCCCATCGTCTCCGATCCGGGGGAAGCCGACAATTGAACGAACGTTCTAAGTCGGGATCGTGCGGTTGAATTTGGGTTGGAGCGGCAGCTTCGCGCTACCGGAACGGGATTCAGGGCAAAGCTGCCCGCTGGTTCGCCCCTATAATGAATTTGAATCCGCTTCTACGGACTTTTCCAGATGCCCAGCTTCACCATTTGCGCGGTGGCTTGTCCGGCCCAATCGCGATTGGCCGCCGGGCTGGCGGGACTCGGATGCAGAATCCGTCCGATGCGGCAATCGCCTGCGCAAACGTCCTCCGCCCGTCGCGCCGCGAAATCGCCCACACCCACGATCCATTGTGGCTTCAAGGCGCGCACGACTTCGTGAAGATGCTCATCGCACACAGCATGGAGAGCCTCGCGTTCGGCGGGCGGCAACTTGTCCGGCGTGCGATTGCGCCCGGTCTCTTCCAGAAACGCGAGCGGGCAATAATTCACCACAAAGTGTTCTGCGAAGAATGCCTCAGCCGTACCAAAACGTCGGGCGAACAATCCCCATAGCCGCTGACCGCTGACCTCGGAGCGAGTGCAATCGAAGCCCGTGATCAGCCGTTGGGGATGTTCTTTTCGCGGCTTTTGGATTTCAGCCTGAATCCCAAGCCAGTCTCGCACGGCCGCCACTTCTCCAAATGGCACGCCCACTTGCATCATGCCGAAGGGACCAGGATTCATGCCGAGGAAAAGCACACGTTTCGGTCCCTTGCCGAAGCGCCGGATGTACAGCTCATGCGCCGGCCACGCGTATTGCAGCGGATTGTAAACGTGGGAAACCGGGGAAACGAAAGTCAGCTGATCGACGGCGTCGCGCAAACGCCGCGCGGCGCGTAAGAGCTTCTCGACCGACACGGCTCAACGGCGATGATGCCCGCCGCCCGGTTGATGCTGGCGCAGCTGACGCAACGCGCGTTGCAGGGATTCGAGCTCCCGCTCGTCATCGATCTTCTGCCGCTCCGCGAGTTCCAGAGTCTCCAGCAGCTCTTCCAAGTCGTTCAGCGTGTTCTTGAGATCCTCGATGATTTTCGTGACGTCATCGATCGCTTCCGTGATCGCCGGAGTCTTGAATTCCTGGACGGGCGGTTGTGGTTCGGGACGGGGCTCCGGACGGCGTGGCGGGCGTTCAGGGCGGTCATCGCGACGATGGCGTTCTTCATGCCTGCGCGGCAGTCCGGCTGGGGCGGGCTCAACGGCGGTTTCCGGCGCCACGAACTCAGGGGATTCCGGCGCGGATTCCGCGGTGGGCGATTCTGGTTCGGCAGCCTCGCCGATGCGTTCCTCAATCGATTCTGCTTCCGCCTCCGCAGCCTCAATATCACCGCCCTCAACTGAAGTTTCAGCCGATTCAAGCGCTTCCTCTGCCGCCTCGGGAGCGTCGGCCGGCGCGGCGGAATCTGGATCGCGCGATTCCGGCGAACGGGTGCCGCGGCGGCGGGAATGACGGCGGCCACCACGACGGGAACGCCGCCGGCCGCCAGGGCGGGCCGGAGCGGAAGACTGGGCTTGTTCTGGAGCAGCGTTAGGCTGTTCGTCCGGAATCATGGTCTCAACTTGCCCGGTGCCATGGCGAATGCAAAGGATTTTGTACGGTAGCTCAGAGCTCCGGCTCAAAGCGCAAAGTGCCGGATCGATTCGGCTCGCCATTGTCAGCGACAAACGCAAGAGTACACGCGTGAAATTCCCGGTCTCAATTTTGGCGTTCGTGTTTCTCGCGCTGTGGGTCTTCGAACCTTCGATTCACGCAGCGACGGAGAAGTCCGCGTCCGCTTTTCCGCCGCCGCT
>CAMLLE010000033.1 GCA_946480555.1 uncultured Verrucomicrobia subdivision 3 bacterium | reverse complement strand
AGGCGGTTCTGTCAGCGAGCGAGCAAGCTGGCTGAACTTGGGGTGAGTTTGCGGGATGCGCCGCCAAGGGAAGGTCAGAGATTCGTTACCTCGTCGCCTGCAAGTTTTACAGTAGGAAACGAAGAATACGAAGGTGGCCCACGCAGGTCTTCGTTTCCTTTGTTACCTTCTGTGAAGTGCAAATTTGGGGACTTGTGTAACTCGTCCCTCCAAACGGAACTCTTCACTGCGGCTGCACTGCCGATCCCACGCCCTGGCGTTTGCCAAAGGCGGCCCAGGCGCAAACGGCAAGCAGGAGCAGGTTAAACGCGCCCAACACCTGCAACACCGTTTCGAGTTTCTTCGGATAGTGGTTCAGCACGTAAGGCAGCGCGACGCCGTACGCGATTGCAATCAGAACCAGTGCCGGAACGATCTTGAAACGGCCGCGCGCGAGCAGGTCATTCGCAAGGACGTTTGCCAGAGCGAAGGGAATCATTGCGCCGGCATACCAAGGCAGCAACTTGACCGTAGGCACCACGTAGATTTCCTTGCCAACGAATTTCACCACCCATGGACCGAGAACCGTCAGACATATGGTTCCGACGATTGCCAGGATCGCGGTACCGCCGAGGACGAGCCCGAGCAGGTTTGACTTCTCGGATTTCGCGTGGCTGTGAACGATCTTGGGAAACATCACGGATGCCAGCGGCAGCACCAGCCACAGCAGCGCTCGCGACAGCGTGCCGGCCATTCCGTAGGCGGCCATATCCGCTTCCGGAAAGTGAGGCTTCGCAAACATCATGTCTGACGTGAACAACATCTGACAGGCGCCAAAGCCAAGGAACAAAGGCACAGCTTGCGACAGCATCGCCTTCCCTTCGAACGGTTCGGATTTGCCCATCCACATGTCACGTGTTTTCCAAACTGCCAGCAGAGTCACGCAGCCGATGCCCGTCGTGACGCCAGCGAGCATTCCCAAAGCGCCGCCTTTCAGCGCAATAACCACCGTGGCCCCAATGATGATCCGCCCGGCGCCGCCAAGAATGGTCAGCCAGCCGAGCCATAAAAAATTCTGCCTGCCTTGCAAGGCGCCGCTGAAAATGGGCGACCAAAGGGAAAACAACATCGCGAGCAGCGCAATCCAGAGCATCGCCGGATGACTCAGTTTCCAGCGCTCAACAATGGTCGCTTGCTGCGTCAGAACCACCGCCGCCGCGACCAGCCAGAGAGCGGTCATCCAGAGCCACGAGACGCGGATCATGCGGGCCAGTTGCCGATCCCGGCCCAATGCCAGGGCGCGTGCCGTTTGCTGAACGAAGATCATCTGCAGCGGAATGGTCGGAATGACCGTGATCAACATGAGCACGGTCACAAACTCGCCGTATTGCTCGAGCGTGATCAGCTTGGAAAGGAAATGAACACCCCACGACATTCCGCCCGCGATCATGCTCGCTATCATCATCCAGCCGCTTTGGCGGAAGAACGCGGCGTGTTGCTTTTCTTTGGGAGGGGAGCTGGCGTCCATGGTGATTGCCGACATGCGGTTTTGGACCGCGTCCTTCAGTCAATGTTCAAGGTTGTTTCTGGAGAAATCGCACCAGCAGTTCCGTGGCACGTTTCAGCGACTTCACGGAAATCCATTCATCTGCCGTGTGCGCTTGGGCAATGCTGCCGGGACCGAATACCACCGAAGGCATGCCGGAGTCCGCCAGCACGGCGGCGTCGCAAAAGAAATGAACTCCCACGGGACGCCGCTGGCTGGCCGTGTCCAAAAACTCGCGCACCAGCGGAAGGCGCGGGTCGGTTTCAAGCGCGGCGCATGGCACCAGTTTCTCGCTGGCAAACGTCGCCCGAAGCTGATGCTGGCGCAGCAGCGAGTGAATCTCGCGTTGCACTCCGCGTTCGGTTTCACCGGGCAATGTGCGGCGGTCGATTGCGATGGCGCAGGAATCGGGAACAATGTTTGGCTGGGTCCCGCCGCTGATGGTGCCGACGTTTACTGTGCCGGAACCGAGCAGCGGATGAACCGATTTCCTTAACTTCGCTGCGTATTCCGTTTCCAGCAGATCCACGATGCGCGCCATGGTGTGAATCGCGTTTCGCCCCAGTTCCGGGCGCGCCCCATGCGCCGCTTTGCCTCGCGTTTGCAGGCGCATCCAGAGATTGCCTTTGTGAGCCGTGACGACTTTTAGTTCCGTTGGTTCGCCGACGATAGCGAGGTCTGCCTTGAATCCGCTTCTGGCCAGCGCGCGCGAACCGGCCTGCGCGTTCTCTTCATCCACCAAGCCGGCAAAGACGATTTCAGTTTCGCGCGGACGTTGCTTTGATTTCGCCACGACTGCAATCGCCGTCAACATGGCCGCGACGGAGCCCTTTGTGTCGCAGGCGCCGCGGCCGAACAAACGATCGCCACGGACGACGGGATCAAAGGCGGAATCCTCCCCTCCTACGGTGTCGAGATGGGGCGCGAGCAAAATGCGGCGGCGAACCGGGCCACTGGGAGAAAGGCGCGCGATGAGGTTGGAGCGTTCGGGCAGAACTTTTTGAAATTCGACACTGAGTCCGGCCTGAGCGGCAACGCTCGCGAGGAAGTCGGTGACGCGTTGTTCGCCGGCGTGCGGATCGTTCACAGGAAGGAACGCTGGATTCACGCTGGGCAGCGCGATGAGTTCTTTGAGCAATTTGACAGCGTTGACCATGGAGTTGAGCGGTCAGACTAAGAGTGTCGGCAGGAACTGTCGAGTTGGATGGTGCGCACGAAAGGACTTGAACCTTCACACCTTGCGGTACCAGATCCTAAGTCTGGCGCGTCTGCCATTCCGCCACGTGCGCGTTGCTGTCGCAGCGTATTCCAAACGATCTCCCGGAACAACTTTTCCGTTGCATGCCGGATTCGCAATCCCCGGCATTGAATCCGGCGGGCGACCTTCAAGCCGGCTGACCGGCCATTGCAACCCGGTGAAACGGGTGCTCCGTGGGAGGGCTCCCGCCAGAGCGGCGCAACCGGAGGTTGGCGCAACCGCGCCGGGCGATTACCATTTCCGCGTTCGCAGCAGAGCGCCGGTCAATGACACACAGCCCGTGAATCGATTCGTTCATCGTAGATGGTTGATCTTTTGCCTTTCCGTTTCGGTTAGCTGCGGAGCCGAGACGAGCAGCGTGCTTTCAACGCTGTATCCACCCTCCGAAATGCAGCGTGTGGTTTTGGAAACCATGCGACCGTTCTCAGACACCAACTCCCCCGGCGTGGATGTATCGACCATGATTGGCAAGGTCATGTGCGGCTACCAGGGATGGTTCACGGCGGAGGGCGATGGTTCGGGACGCGGCTGGTTTCACTGGGCCAATGAACACGGCTTCGCGCCTGGCAACTGCAAGGTTGACCTGTGGCCGGACGTCAGTGAACTGGACCTCGATGAACGCTATGCCACCCCTTTTGTTCATGCCGACGGGAGCCGGGCAGAGGTGTTCAGTTCGTTCAATCGCAAAACAGTTTTGCGGCATTTCCGCTGGATGCAGGAATACGGCATCGATGGGGTGTTCGTGCAGCGATTTGCCGTGGAAGTCGCGCATCCGAAAGGATTGCGCCACACGACTACGGTTCTGGCGCATTGCCGTGATGGCGCGAACGCCTTCGGCCGGGCGTACGCGGTCATGTATGACCTGAGCGGTCTCCGGCGTGGACAGATGGCGTTGGTGAAGGCGGATTGGAAACAGCTGATCGATCGCATGCAGATTACCAGCGACCGCGCCTACTTGCGTCACAACGACAAACCGATCGTCGCCGTCTGGGGAATCGGCTTCAATGATGGTCGCGCTTACACGCTTGGCGAGTGTCTGGATCTGGTTCGGTTCCTGAAGGACGATTCCCGATACGGTGGCGTGACTGTGATGCTGGGTGTGCCGGCGCACTGGCGGACGCTTGATGGCGATGCGGTTCGCGATTCGTTGCTGCACGAGATCATTTTGAAAGCGGATGTCGTGAATCCATGGACGGTGGGACGATACGCAAATCTGGAACAGGCGGACCAATACGCGCAGGAGCGGCTTCGGACCGATCTGGAATGGTGCCGCGTGCGAGGCAAGGAGCTCATGCCGGTCGTGTTTCCCGGATTCAGCTGGCACAACATGGTTCCGCAATCGCCGCTCAACCAGATTCCCCGCCTCAAGGGGAAGTTTCTTTGGACGCAGATCACGAACGCCAGGCGCGTCGGCGCCTCAATGGTCTATCAGGCCATGTTTGACGAACTGGACGAGGGCACGGCGATCTTCAAATGCACGGACAATCCGCCTGTGGGTACGTCCTCGTTTATGAATCTCGAAGGATTGCCCAGCGACTTCTATTTGAAGATGGTCGGGCAGGCTTCGCGGCTGTTTCGCGGCGAAATCTCCGGTCAGGAAACTGCGCCGCAATCGCGCTGAGGCTTCGGTCGTGGGAGTGCTGTTTGTTCCGGATCATCGTTCCACGATTCGATAGAAGCACGCGGGGTGCTTGGCGAACTCCGGATCGACGAATCGGAAGTGGCCGTTCTCATCCTCAATCGCCTCACCCAGCGTCGTCCAGTTCATCAGATTGGTGGAACATTGGACCGCGTATTTGCGCCCTGCCTCGCCTGTGAAGTTCAAGGTCCAACCGTTCTCTGCATTTTGGAACTGCAGCGTGTTGCCCGGCTTCAGCAAGACCGGTTGCACCAGGAGCTGGGCGCCTGAACTGGTGACTGAACCGAAGACGTTCGTCACGCGCACTGAGTAAACTCCGGCGGCCAAAGACTGAACGTTCGTAAGGCTGAGGACTGAATTGGTCGCGGCGGCCAGCATGTTCGTGTTCTGCAGCCACTGGTATTTCAATTCAGGGCTCCCGGTGGCGATCACGGTGAAAGTTGCGTTCGATCCCGCAGCGACCGTTTGGTCGATCGGTTGCGAGACAATCGTTGGCGGCACCTTGCATTTGCCCGCCGCGCCTGCGTCAGCGAGGGCTTGAATTTCCTTCGGCAACAAGGCGCGATTGTAAATTGAGACTTCATCGATCTGGCCGACGAATCGCGATACGGCTGGAATTGGCGAGATCATGCCAGCTCCAAAGCTCAGCGGTCCAGAGTCTCCAATCGGACCGGTGAAGAACGAGTTGGTGCTGCTCATCGAATGAACGGGCTGTCCGTCAACGTAGAGTGTGACTGTTGCCGGAAATCCGCGTTTCAGCGTTGCAGCCACGTGATGGAACCGTCCGTCGCGCAGGTTGGGTCCGGTGGAGATGATGTTGATGGCGATTACGCGGGGAAAGGGCGGCGGCTGACTTTGCTGGGAAACTGAGAAGGCCAGACGACCGTTCTGCAGCGAAAGGGCGTACGCATTGTCCGATGGTGAAAAACCCCTGAGAAAGCGCTGTTGAATCAGGGAAACCGCGTCCACAGCGAAAGGCGATGAGGGTGGCAAGTTGGTGGGTTCGATCTTGATCCAGCATTCGAGCGACAGTCCCGAATCGAGAGGGAACGTGAAACCACGCCCCACGGAAACGCCGGAGGAAATGGCGCTGAAGTTGAACGACTGACTCACTTTTCCCTTCGCGAACCGCGGGGATGAAAAGTACGCAGCCTGCCCACTGATCGCATCCAGCGTGTTGCTGTCACCGGTCCACCAGCCGATCAATCCCTCCGGCACCGGAACACACGTTGGCGCGGGCAGCAACTTCACCAGTGCGCTGACGCTGGTTGCGTGGCCGACCTGATTGCTAATGCTGACGGTGTAAAAACCGGCGTGGTCCGGTTCGACACGTTCGATCAGGAGCCGCCGCTGCGTGGCCAAGGGAATGTTCGTTCCGTTCAACTGCCATTGATATTTCATCGGCTTGCTGCCCTCGGTGCCGACCGTCAGCAAAAGATCTTCGCCAAGCGGAACGGCCTGGCTCTGCGGCTGCAAGGTGATGCGGGGAGGCGTAGCGCAGCGGCCACTGATGTCGGCCGTGTAGGTGGCCAGCAACTCAGCGGGAGAAAGAGCCCGATTATAGAATGCAACGTCATCAATCAAACCGCTGAACGGAGCGGCTGCGGTCGAGGAACCCGTCAACAGCCCGCCGATGGAAAGGTCCGTTATGGCTGGCTGGATGCTGCCGTTGAAGGCCTGTGAACTGGCCAGCACCCCGTTGGTATAGAGTTTCACGGTCGCGCCATCGAAGGTTCCGGCCAGCAACGTCCATTCGCCCAGTGGCAGCGCGCCGGGACTGATCGCAGCGGACGTGGCCGATTGTGGATTCCCGATGACGAAGAACGGTTTACTGTTGGTGGTGGTTCCGAGGAGATATCCGGTGGCCGGAGGTGGATTGGGGACAAGGTTGCCCAAGCTGAGGGTTGCGGGTGACTTGGACACGATGGCTCGATTCGCAATGCCAGCCAGTTGGGCGGCTGGTCTGACCCAGGCTTCAATCGTGATGGCGTTGGTGGGATTGAGCGTCGGTGCATCCGGAACCCGGACATACGTGAAGCTGTTCACCGAAAGCGCGCTGCCGACCTTTCCCTGACCATAGCTGCTCATCAAAACGATGCCGTCATTGTCGCCCCAGCCATCCAGCGCGTTGCCATCCAGCCGCCAGACGCTCACGAGTCCTTGAGCAGGCGGAGTGCAGGGTGGCGGAATCTTCACTTCCAGGTGTGCGACGTGGCTGGTTGCGGATCCGCCTGCGTTGCTCACCACGGCGAAATAGTCTCCCGATTCTGTGAGCCCCAAATCTGCCAGGCTGAGCAGAGAATTGGTTCCGCCAGTCAAGGCTGAGCCGTTGAAGAACCATTGGTAACGGAGCGGTTCGTCGCCATCCGCCAGAACGCGAAATTGTGCGGACCGTCCGACGTAAGTGGAAACGTTCGTCGGATGCGAAACAATCACAGGTGCGAACACCGGGTTGGTGGAGGTTTGAAGCAATTGCAGCCCAGAAATCACGGCGTAAGCATCCTGTCCCGGATGCACGGTGAGCAGCAGCGGCACGCCGGAACTGACAAACACATTGGTGAAGCGGGCGAACTGCACGCCTTCCGTCCACGCTGGCGGATTCGCCAACGGCCAGTCGCGAGTCGGTTTCACCCCGTAATTCACGTTGCCGACGGACAGTTCGTAATTCCCATCGGAACCGTAAGGAAGCACGTCGTAACGGCCGGTCGGAAGATTCGTGATCGTCACCAGCATCGATCCGCCGTCGAACGGATAGATGTAAGCGACGTACATCGGATCGGTGGAACCGTTGCCCCAGGCGCCCGGGCCGTTGGTCACGGTAATGCCAACGCTGGTCAGCGAGCCGTTCGCGGATCTGAGATTGGTAAGTGAGGTGAAGTTCAACCAGCCGCCGGGACCGTCGCGGGTGACGAAGTTCCAGAAATCAGATCGTGTTTCGCCGATGGCGGCGAATCCGGTTTTGTCGCTGGGCGCGTTGCCGGCGCCGAAATCGATGTTGATCAAACGGGAGACGGCCGGAAGAACGGGAGGAACGACGCATTTGCCGTTCGGACCCGCGGCGTAAATGCTCATCAGGTCGGTTGGGCTCAACGCGCGGTTGAAGAGGCTCACTTCATCCAGCGCACCGCTGAACCCGAATCCTTCCGAATAGCCGATCGTGAGCGGCGCGCTGGCGTTTGGCACCAGCCGGGAACTCGTATCTGTCCCGGCCAATGTGCCATTGATGTAAATGCTGAACGTGTTGCTCTGGCGTGAAATGGCGAGGTGATACCAGTCATTGGCTGAAGGTGTGAATGGCGTTTGCGCCAGCCAGACCGGGCCGTTCGTCGGGTCGTTGATGTGGAAGCTCAGCACGCCGCCGCCGTAAGCGAAGAACCATTTGTTCACCCAGAACGGTCCTTCATCGTTTCCGATCAGAAGCCCGCCGTAAGGATGCTCAAGCGAATTCGCGATGCCTGAATTGAACCGCGCCCACAGCTCAATCGTGAAATCGTTGCCGGCGAAGGCCCACGTGTCGCGATCGGGAATCGTGACGTAACCGGTGCTGAGATCAAATGCCTGGCCGACTTGTCCGGGTGTGAACTGCACGCTGCCGGAGAGTGTCCCGTGATCGATCCCCACAGCGTCCACGGCATTCGATTCAGCCCGCCACCAGCTGATCAGGCCGGTGAACACGGGCGCGCACGGAGTCTGCCGCGGGCTGAACCGCGTTCCGTTTTTGTAGATCGTGATCGTGTCATCGTAGAAGTTGCAGAAGGCAATGTCCGGGCGTTTGTCGGCATCCAGGTCGCCGACAGAAACGCCCCAGGGATTCCAGCCCGTGCTGAAGTTCACCTGGCTCAGCAGCGAAGTGCTGGTGAGGCTTCCGGGGGAACTGGCGTTTTGCAGCACGAGCAGCTGACTGGCGATTTCGCTCACCGCCACGATGTCCAGCTTGGCATCGCCATTCAGGTCCGACAGGCCGACCGTGTGCGTCCATCCCCCGGTTGGAAAATCCAGGCGCGGTTCGAACGAATCGGTGGCGATCATTCCCGACGTGGTGGCGTTGCGCATCACGCAAAGGCGCTGTCCGCTCTCTGAGGAGCCGAACACCAGATCCAGCCGGCCGTCGCCATCGATGTCGCCCAAGGCGATTCCCTCGCAATTCAGCGGCGCTGGGAAATCAACTCTCGGCGCGAAAGACGTGTTTGTGATCAGGCCCGTGTAGCCCTGGTTTTTCAGCACGGAGAGAACGGCATCATTGAAGTTCACCACTGCGATGTCGGGCCAGCCGTCGTCATCCAGATCGCCGCACGCGAGATTCGCTGCACCCGCTCCAACCGGGAAGTTTACTGCTGGCGCAAACGAAGACGCATCGAGATTGCCGGGCGAACTGTGGTTTTTCAGAACGGAAATGGAATGGCCGGAGAAGTTCGCGGTGATGATTTCCGGGCGGCCGTCTGCATCCAGGTCGCGAACCGCTGCTGCAAGCGGCAGCAGATCGACTTCGAGTTCGAATCGGGGCGCAAAAGAATTTGAATTCAAAGTGCCGGGCACAGAAGTGTTCCGGTAAATCGAAATGGTGTTCGCCTCGCGATTCACCGTAAGCAGGTCGAGTTTTCCATCGCAATCGAGGTCTGCGGCCTCGACCTTGTAGGGGACGGTGGTCAGCTTAACTCCCGGCAATGTCACGCGCGCGTCGAAGTTCGAAGAGCTTAGCTGGCCCGGCGTGCTGACATTCCGGTACAGCGAGATGGTGTGAGACAAGGCATCGGCGACCGCGAGGTCGGGCTTCCCGTCGCCGTCGAGATCGGCGATTACCAGATGCGCCGGGCCATCCCCCGCCGCGAGATTGCCCACATTCGTCAAGGAATGGGCGCTGATCGTTGAATCCCAGCTTGAGAATGTCGGTTGAAATGGCTTTGGCGAATAGGCGATCCGGTTGTTTGCCGTCACCGTGATCGGCGCAAAGGTTGCGCCGGCGGGACCTTGCACCACGAGATTGGTGGAACTGGCTTCAATCACGTCCGCTTTCACGGCACCGAAATAAACGATGTTGTTCTCCAGCCCTTCGCCAAAGTTGTTGCCAGTGATGGAGACTGTCTCGCCCGCTGCTGCTGCAAGGGGCCAGAAGGCGAAGATCTGCGGTGATGAACTGGATGGAACCGCGTCGCACTTGCCAGCGCTGCCTGCCAGGAAAACAGCCTGCACTTCAGCGGCTGAAAGGGCACGCGAGTAGAGCGAGAGTTCATCGATCAAACCGTCGAACGGGAACTGATGAAATGTGCCGCCATGATTGCCGATGCCGAGGGCGGGCTCGGAGTTCGGATCAAGCGCTCCCACCGGGCGCACGATTGTGTTCGTCTGCGCAGTGAGCGTGCCGTTCACGTAAACTTTCATGTCGCCGCTGGAGCCATCAAACGTGGCGGCGATGTGCTGCCATTGGTTCACCTGCACCGGTGCGAGGACGCGTGCGTAATTGTTTTGTTCATCGTCGATCTGGAAATTGATCTGGCCGGATTGATACATGTCGATCGTCCAGGCATCGAGACCGGGGCGGTTGTCGCCACGGAAGAAGATGAATCCCGACACGGATTGGCGCGGGTTAATCCAGCCTTCGATTGAGAATGAGTTCGTCAGGATAAACTCCGGCGAGTCCGCAATGCTGACCCGGCGCTGGCTGGCGTTGAAGTCGAACGCCTCTCCTGACATCCCGGTGGCGTAAGCGATGCCGAAGGGCGTTGCGCCATCGTGCGCGCCCGCCGAATCGGCTGCGGTAGCATTAGCGCGCCAGAGACTGACGAGGCCCGGCGGCGGGTTCACGCAGTTCGTGCTCTGCGCCAGGGCAGAATGAGCGCTGCAAAGCGCAACAAGGATGGTTAAACGATTCCGAAACCAGCCGCCGCTGAATAGACGTTTCATAGAATTGAAGCCTGAAGCTGGAAGCGCGGCGGGTTGAGTTAAGAACCGCAGCATGCCGACAGCGACAGAACATGGGACATTTTTGGACCGTCCTTCCCGCGTCGGATTTCACTCCCGGCACCAAAACCGGTCAAGGGAGATTTGGCGATGACTTCCACCGCTTCCGCGCGGATGATTCCGCCTAGCAATGTTGAGGCCAGCTCGAGATTAAGCTTAGAATGTGCGGCTTCTCGTGAATCGCGAGGGAAGGAGCCGATCAGGATGTGTTGCGTCCGCGTGAATTTGCCGCGCGCAAGCGTGGGAAAGCTCGGAGAGTTGGGCGTTGCGAAGTCCGGTCGGCCGCGCGTGAATCAAGCCGCGGCGCGCCGGGCGATGAGTGCTTCGACGGATTGGGGGAGGTTTCCGCAGAGTTGCTCCAGCAAAGCGCGGCAGTCGTTTTCGGAAAGCTTCAGTTGCCGCGCGGCGGAGTAGATGAATCCACGGCTGGTCTGGTAACCATAGCCAAGCAAACCCTGGCGGAGCGGCATGGAATAGAGCGCCAGCGTCATCCCGTAAACCAGCGTGTGCCACGCGTTCGCTTCGTTGCGTTCCACGGCTTCACAGTAGCGCCGGATGACGCGTTCGTCGCGAAGCGGGCGCAGCTTCAGCAGTTCAGTCTGGCCGACGCGCTTGCTGGCGTCGGCAAATGCCTGGAGGGTGGGTTCGGCTCCAATCTGCCGGTCATATTCAAACATCTCACGCACTTCGTGGCGGCAGGTGAAATCGAATGCGCGCTGAATCGCTGGAAGTTCGTGCGGCAACAGAATCTGTCTTTGATAGGTCTCGAGGAAGAGTTTCAGCGAAGCGAAATCGTGGACGACCGGCACCTGCATGGAACGCGAGACGTCGCGTAAAGCAGCGAGCCCGTTGGTCGAGCCCAGTTGTTCTGCAAGCGGATGCCAGTTTCCCAGCCAGTCCGCCGGCTCGCCTTGTTCCGGTTTCAGTTGTTGCCACGTAATCATCGTTTTCAGCTGCAAAATTTCAGTCCTTCGCCAGCACGTTCTACCGTGCATGGGCGGCAACTTGAACGCCAGCAGTAAAAGGCTTTCGCACAAAATTAAGTGCTTGAAAAAAGTTCGCTACCGTTTCAAGGGCACGCCGCAGCCCGATGGCATCCAGGGCTGGCGCTTTCATCCAGCCTGAATCGGAGAAGGGGACGGCTGCTTGAACGGCGAGTTTGTAATCGGCGACAGCTTCGATGGCGTCTCGACAACCATTCTGAAGTTGCTGCCGCGAATTCAGGAATGGGCACAATCTCGGTGACACAATCGCGGAGCGGTTTACCCCACCGGGTTCCGTACAAGCAAACGGCTGGCGGGGCAATTTCTCACCCAGTCAGCCATTGTCAGTTCCCGAACTTCTCGAGAACAAGCTCCGTTAGACCGCGGGAGGTCCGCTGCGTCCGCGCGTCACCAGCGATACAACGAAAAGGATCAGGAACACGAAGAACAGGACCTTGGCAATCGTCGCTGCCACACCAGCAACTGCAAAGAACCCGAGCGCACCCGCGATCAATGCGACGATCAAGAACAACAATGCGTAACTTAACATAGGACCTC
>CAMLLE010000032.1 GCA_946480555.1 uncultured Verrucomicrobia subdivision 3 bacterium | reverse complement strand
CTGAACTGCGTCGCCAATGGACGCATTCTGCGCGAAAAGATCTTCGAACGGATTTGGATTCAACCCGCCGCGGGCGATGCGGGTGGCGCGCTCGGCGCTGCGCTGGCGGCGTGGTATAAATCCGAACCGCGGCAGGCAACCGGAAGTGATTTGATGGTTGGTTCGTTGCTCGGGCCGGAGTATTCGGACGACGAGATCGAATCCACATTGAAGGCCCACAATGCGGTTTACCGTCGGTGCACGGATGAGGAATTGCTCGGCGAAGCTGTGAAACTGCTCGCGGACGAGAAGGTAATCGGGTGGTTTCAAGGTCGGATGGAATTCGGGCCTCGCGCCTTGGGGAATCGTTCCATCATTGGCGACGCCCGTTCGCCCCGCATGCAGTCGGTGATGAATCTCAAGGTGAAATTCCGTGAATCGTTCCGGCCATTCGCGCCCATTGTCCGGCGCGAGCGTGTCGCGGATTACTTCGAGTTGAATGAGGACTCGCCCTACATGCTGCTGGTCGCGCCCGTGCGATCTGATTTGCGCCAGCCGCTTCCGGCCGGCACGCGCGGCTTCGATCTCTTGAAGGCACCTCGCTCGACGATCCCTGCAGTCACTCACGTGGATTATTCCGCGCGCATCCAGACGGTTACGCGAGAGACCAATGCGCGCCTTTACGATTTGCTCATGCGCTTTGAACAGGCGACGGGCTGCGGCGTGCTGGTGAACACCTCTTTCAATGTGCGCGGCGAGCCGGTGGTCTGCACGCCAGAGGATGCGTATCGCTGCTTCATGAACACCGAGATGGATTACTTGGTTATCGGGAACTTCATCGTCGAACGGCTGGCGCAGCCGCAAGCCAGCATCAAGCGCCGGATCGCGCCTCAAGCTGATTAATGAAACTGCACTTCAAAGAAGATCCAAAGGAATGGCGCAAGGCAGCGTTGCTGAGCTTGATCGGGCCGCTGGTGTTGTGCGGAATATTGGTTTGGAGAGACGTCATCTTCTGGAGTGCCCTCGTTTGGATTTTTGGCTGCGAGTGCGTGATCGCATCCCTGGCGTTGCTGCGTCCGCGTTGGTTCCGGGGTTACTACCGGTTCATGACCTGGATGGGATTTCACACCGCAATGCTCTTCGGGAAAGCTGTGCTCACTGCGATCTTCTTCTTCCTTGTGACTCCGCTGGGCTGGGTGCTGAAGCTGGCGGGAAAAGATCTGCTGCAGCTTAAGCCTTCACCGCACCGGCAAACGTACTGGCAACCAGCGCGACAGGATAGCTCGCTGGACAATTTGTTCTGAAAATTGATCTGCGGTTTCGACGCGTCCAGATAATCGTGAGCCGCGTCGTTCGAATCGAATCATACCCTCCTCAGTGTTTCGAGGTCGCTCTCACTTTCTCGCTTCTGGATCACGGTGCTGCTCACACAAAGCCGCGCGTTGTGACATTTGGCCTATTCTCGGCGCATCGTTCGAATTGCTACTTTCGCCTTTGGTTAGAACTCGCGATCCGTCGCACTCCAGACCGGAGGGTAGCCGAAATGGGTGTCTGCTCCAGCGACGCGCGAGCATCTGGTTGGTGAGGGTAGAGAGGCAGGTTGGCTGACCCGCCTCTCTCCCTCTTCTTCCGTACTGAAGCGCTTCGTGAAATCGAATTCTTATCAAATGGGCAGGGCGATCCCTGGCATTTTCTCCAAGTTCGGGTTGATTCTTCTGCTGGTTTTCATCGCGTCAGGTGATGCTTCAGCGCAGCTGTCGGTGCCGCGAGGGCGTCCACAGCTCAATTCTGCGCGCACCACGTTTGTCGCTGACAACGGCGAGCGCTTGCGCGGGCCTTACACTTCCACCGAGTGGACCGGCGCAACTTCTTACGAGCAGATCGCGAAGGTGAAGGATCTCGGCTTCAACGCCGTGCATCTTTACGCGGAGGTGTTCAGTCTGAATTATCCGACGAATGGCTCCGCGCCAGGTTATGCGGTGAACCACATTGACAGCATCGTCGCGAGCACTCGCGACCTGGGGCTTTACCTTGTGATGACCATCGGCAACGGCGCCAACAACGGAAACCACAATCGCGCCTACGCCACCAACTTCTGGAATTTCTACGCCGCCCGCTACGCGAACGAAACGCACGTCATCTTTGAAATCCACAACGAACCGCTGGCGTGGGGGCCGCCGTATCTGACGCAAACAACTCCGCCGGGCACGCTCGACATGGAGATCGCCGCCTATCGCGCGATTCGATCCAAAGCGCCGAACTCGCCCGTGCTGCTTTTCAGCTACGCGGTGCTCGCCGGGACCGGCGGAGCCAATGCCGCATTGACGGACATCCGTGCTTTCAACCAGGCCATTTTCGGCGCTCAGAATGTGACTTGGACAAACGAAGCGGTTGCCTTTCACGGTTATGGCGGCTGGGAAGGAACTGCCACTGCGGTGGGCAACCTCATCTCGGCGGGTTACCCGTGTTTCATGACCGAGTTCGGCTGGCCGCGCTGGGGATCGAGCCGCGGCGTCAGTCTCGAAGTTGAGCTCACAACCGATCTGGAACGCCTCGGGGTGTCGTGGCTCACGTTTCAATACATTCCGCCGACCGGCGTATCGGATGACGTTACGCGGCCGGAGTTGTTCAAGAACGTGGTGGACACCGCTGGGCTTTCGTGGACGCCCGATTACGGCACGTGGCCCGCGCCGCGCGGCGTTTATGGAAACAACGGACGGCCGCGGGAAACCGTCGCGAACTGGGTGAACAATTTCCTGAGCGGCACATTGAGAATTCAGGCCGAGGATTTTGATTGGGGCGGCGAAGGGGTGGCGTGCCACGACGCGGACGCAGCGAACACCGGCGGACAATATCGTCCAACCGAACCGGTGGACATTGCTGCCTGCAACGACACCGGCGGCGGTTTCAAAGTCGCCTCGACGGCAAACGGCGAGTGGCTCGAATACACCATTCTCGTTCGCGAGCCCGGCTACTACGATCTCGCGCTCCGTTATGCCACGCCGAACAGCGGTTGCACGATAGAAGTCAGCAGCGCAATCACTGACCTCACCGGCCGGCGCGCACTTCCGCCCACCGGCGCATTCACAACCTGGTCCACCGCGTCCTTGCAGGTTTATCTCGGGTTCGGACGGCAGAAAGTTCGACTACACATTCCAACCGGCGGCTTCGACCTGAACTGGATTGAACTTTCCCCCGCGGCGACCGGCATCATTGCCAACGGCAATTACGAGTTCCTGAACGGCGCCTCGGCGCGCGCGATGGAAGGCGTGATGGCGAGCAACACGGTCGTTGCGACGAGCTATGTCGGCACGAACACGCAGCACTGGAACCTCCAGCACATGGGCGGTGGCCAGTACAAGATCACATCCGTGGTGAACGGCCGCAGCTGGAACGTCTCCGACGACGCGTTGGCGCTCGCGACATCGTGGAACACGAGCAATGAACGGAACTTCATCATCCGGCCTGGAATCGGCAGTTTTCATCGGATCGTGCCGGTGGGTTCCGGACTGTCGCTGAATGCGGCTTCCGCCAACGGTTCTCCGGTGGAACAGGTGGACTATTCCGGCAGCGGCAATCAACAGTGGGTCATCGTTCCGCCGTTCACTCCACCCTTCCCGACGGGCTTGAGCGCCACGGCTCCGTCGGCCACTCAGGTTGCGCTGAAGTGGAACAGCGTTTCCGGCGCGACGAGTTACAGCGTGAAACGTTCCGCCAGCAGCGGCGGCCCTTACACCGCCATTGCGACGGGACTGACCGCGACGAACTACACCGACACCGTGAACGCGGGAGTGAAATACTATTACGTGGTGACGGCGTTCTCCGGCGCATCTGAAAGCCCGAACAGTCTCGAAGCGAGTGTGAACCCGCCGTATCCGTGGAACTCGACGGACATTGGCTCGGTCGGCACGGCGGGCAACGTGAATTACAACAACGCGCTCTTTTCCGTGGGCGGTTCCGGCTCTGATATCTGGGGCACGTCCGACGCGTTTCGGTTCGTGTATCTGCCGGTGAACGGGAACTGCACGGTCATCGCGCGCGTGCTCTCCGTGCAGAATACGGATCAATGGGCGAAGGCGGGCGTGATGATTCGCTCAAGCCTGGCAGCCAACTCCGCCAATGCCTTCATGGCTGTGACGCCCGGTAACGGTGTGACGTGGCAATATCGCACGAGCAATGGCGGCAATTCCGGGAACAATGCCGTCGGCGGACTCAACGCGCCATATTGGGTGCGGCTCGTGCGCAGCGGCAATACGTTCACGGCCTCGCGTTCGTCGGACGGTATCAATTGGACGCAGCAAGGCTCGCCGCAAACGATCACCATGGGCGCGACCGCGTATGTTGGACTCGCGGTCACATCCCACAACAACTCCAGCCTTTGCGCGGCCACGTTCGACAATGTGAGTCTGCCTGGTTGGCTGAATCCGGTGCCGCCGCTCGCGCCGGCGAGTCTCAGCGCCGTGGCTGAGAACGGGCAGGTCAGCCTGACGTGGGCAGCATCCACGAACACCACCAGTTACAACGTCCGCCGCGCCACATCCGACGGCGGCCCTTATACGTTCATCGCGAACAGCAGCACCACGAACTACACCGACGCGGCGTTGAGCAATGCCGTTCCCTACTTTTATGTCGTGTCGGCGCTGAACATCGCAGGCGAGAGCGGCAACTCTCCGCAAGCCGGCGTGCCGCCGCAATTCATCATGCCGACGGGCCTGACGGTCACCCCGGTCGCTGCGAACCAAAATCTCCTTGTTTGGGAAGCGTTCATGAATGCGACCAGCTACAACGTCAAGCGATCCACGACGAGCGGCGGACCTTACACCACAGTGGCAATGGGCGTCGTCACGACTAACTTCACTGACATTGCGCCCGCTGGAATGAAGTATTACTACGTGGTCAGCGCGATGGTTGGCGCCGTCGAAACTCCGAACAGCGCCGAAACCACATTCAGTCTGCCGTATCCATGGCTGACGCAAGAAGTCGGCGCAATCGGATTGACGGGCAATGCGGCGATCAGCAATGGCGGGTTCACCGTGATTGGCAGTGGCAACGACATCTGGGACACGGCGGATGCGTTCCGTTTTCTCTACGTGCCGGTGAGCGGCAATTTCTCGATCACGGCTCGAGTGGTTTCGGTTCAGAACACCGATCCGTGGGCCAAGGCCGGCGTGATGATTCGCGCAAACCTGAACGCAAATTCTCCCAATGCGTTCATTGCGGTGACGCCCGGCAATGGCGTGACATTCCAAACGCGATCGACGGCGGGTGGAACCAGCGGCTTCAACAACACGACCGGCCTGGTCGCGCCGTATTGGGTTCGACTCGTGCGCAGCGGAAATACGTTCACAGCTTCGCGGTCGGTGAATGGCACATCATGGATTCAACAGGGCAGCGCCACGACGATCGCCATGGGTTCCACGGTTTATGTCGGACTTGCGGTCACGGCTCACAACAATGGCGCGCTTTGCACGGCCACGTTCGACAACGTGACGTTGCCCGGTTGGTCGAACTGGACTCTGCCGCCCGCACCATCCGCCTTGAGCGGTGTTGCTGAGAATGGCGAGGCGGCGCTGACTTGGGCGGCTGCAGCCACGGCCACCAGTTACAACATCAAGCGTTCCACAACCAACGGGGGACCGTACACGATCGTCGCGAACAGCAGCACAACGGACTACACGGACACGGGGCTGACCAACGGCCTCACCTATTACTACGTCGTGTCCGCGTTGAACCCGGCCGGCGAGAGCGGGGACTCCGCTTCAACAGCTCTCGTGTCCCGTCCGCCGGTCAATCTGTCCTTTACCGAAACAAACCTGGTGCTGTCCTGGCCGCTGGCCAGCGACGGCTTCCGCGTGCAGGCCTGCACGAATCTGATTTCGGGCGAATGGATGGATGTGACTTCACCGGCGCCTGCAATTGTGGGCGGCCAGTGGCAGTTCATTGCGCCCCAATCTGACGCCAGCGACTCGATCTTTTACCGGTTGGTGAAGTGATGGAGCAGGTTGTCCGCGTTGCATCGAATTCTCAGTCAGGAGCAAACACCATATGAAACTCGCAGGATGGCTCGCGACGCGCGCCTTGATCGTCATTGCAGTGGGCGTACTCCCGCTGAACGCCAGTGCCGCGACGTGCAGCATCAACATGGCTGCGAACCAGCAGGTCATTGACGGCTACGGCTTCTCCAGCGCGTGGTGCGGACGCCTTTCAAACGCCAAGAACAACGCGCTCTACAACACGCTGGGTTTCTCGTTGCTGCGCATCCGGATTGATCCGAACCAGTTCTGGTCGGACGAAACTGCGAACGCCGCGGCCGCACACTCGTACGGCGCGAAGGTGCTCGGCTCGCCGTGGTCGCCTCCGGCGTACATGAAGAGCAATACGAACGTCGTTCACGGCTCGTTGCTGACCAATTATTACGGCGCTTATGCCAGCTACCTGAACCAGGCAGCCAACACCATCGGACTGGATTACGTTTCGATTCAAAACGAACCCGATTGGAATCCGGACTACGAAGGCTGCGTCTGGACTGCGGCCCAGATGCTCAACTTCTGCCGCGACCATGCGCACGTGATCGGCAAGCCGGTCGTCATGCCGGAAGCAGTGAACTTCCAGGACCAGTATTCCGATCCGACGCTGAACGACGCCACTGCCGCCAGTAAGGTCACCATCATCGCCGGCCACTTCTACGGCGGCGGAAATTTCGTTCACCAAAATGCGCTCAACAAAGGCAAGCGCGTCTGGCAGACCGAGCATTATCTCACCGGCGGCCAGTCGGATTTCAACGTGTGCATGGAACTCGCCAAGGAAGTCAGCGACGCGATGAACAACCAGTTCAGCGCTTACTTCTGGTGGTGGGTGAATGACTCGCAATCGGACGGCACGACGCTGGTCAACAGCAGTGGAACGATCATCAAGCCGGGCTACATTCTCGGACAGTTCGCGAAATGGGTCCGGCCCGATTCAAGGCGCGTCACCTCCACTTACAACCCGACAGCGAACATTTACGTCACGGCCTATAAAGTTACCGGCGGCACCAACCTGGTGATCGTTGCGATCAACACGGGCAACAGCCAGGTCGTTCAGCAGTTCAGCATCTCGGGCGGGGCCGTTCCGATGCTGGAAGGTTATCGCACCTCGGCCAGCGAGAGCATGTCCGACGTGGGCGGCTTCACCGTTTCTGGCGGGAGCTTCACCGCGGCGCTGCCGCCGCAAAGCGTGACCACGTTCGTTCAGACCGGCGGCGCCGGAACTCCGGCCGCACCGACGCAGCTTTCGGCTACTGCCGTTTCGGGCAGTCAGATCGATCTCGCATGGACCGCTAACGCGACAAATGCCACGGCCTATCTGGTCGAACGATCCTCCGACAATCTCATCTTCAGCCAGATCGCCTCGCTCGGCGCCACCATCACCAACTTTTCCAACACCGGTCTGCCTGGCTCGAGCACCTATTATTACCGCGTGCGCGCCAGCAACGCCGGAATCTTTTCGATGTACTCGAACACCACCAACGCCACTACGCAGCCCGGCGTGCCAGCCGCGCCAACCGGCTTGACGGGAGTCGCCGGCAACGGTCGTGTGATGTTGACATGGAACGTCTCGGGCGGCACTCCAGCCACCGGCTACAGCGTCAAACGCTCGACCACCAGCGGCGGCCCCTACACGGCCATCGCTGGTTTGGCCGCGACCAACTTCATTGACGTGCCTTTGACGAACTGGACGGCTTACTACTACGTGGTTGCCGGCACCAATGAATACGGGACGAGTTCCAATTCGACTCAACTCGCGCTGACGCCATTGCCCACGACTCTTCCCGTGCCGTGGGTCGATCAGGACATCGGCAACGTGGGTCCGGCCGGACGCGCCAGTTTCAACAATACCTTTTCCACGGTCACCGGTTCCGGGGCCGACATCTGGGGCAATACCGACGCTTTCCATTACGCGTATTTTCCAGCCACCAACGATTGCACCATCATTGCCCGCGTCACCTCGGTGGAGAACACCGACGCCTGGGCCAAGGCCGGGGTGATGATCCGCTCAAGCCTCGCGGCTAATTCTCAACACGCGATGATGGTTGTTACGCCGGGAAACGGCGCCTCCTTCCAATGGCGTTCAACCACGGGTGGATCGATGTCTCAAAGCTCCAGCGGCGGCATCAGCGCGCCGTATTGGGTCAAGCTGGTGCGCTCCGGCAACACATTCCGCGGATATGTGTCGCCCGACGGTGGCGCCTGGGTCCAGGTCGGCTCCGCTCAAACCATCTCAATGCCGGGGGCTATTTATGTGGGATTGCCGGTGACGGCCCACGACAACGCCGATTCATGCACGGCTATGTTCGACAATGTCTGGTCCACGGCGACGATTGGGACGTGGTTGAATCAGGACATTGGTAGCGTGGGGCTGGCGGGCAGTGCGACCACAAGCAGCAGTCTCTTCTCCGTGACGGGATCGGGCGGAGACATCTGGGGCACCGCCGACGCGTTCAACTACGCCTTTCTGCCAGTGACCAACAACTGCACCATCGTTGCGCGAGTCACTTCGTTGGAGAGCATCAACGTCTGGTCCAAGGCCGGAGTGATGATCCGCGAAAACCTGAACCCGAACGCTCGGAATGCTTTCATCGCCGTCACTCCAGGCAATGGCGTGACCTGGCAATCTCGTTCCACCGTCGGCGGCACCAGCGTGAACAACAACACGGCCGGGCTGACCGCGCCGTTCTGGGTCCGGTTGGTGCGCAGCGGCAACACATTCACCGGATACCGATCGCCCGACGGCGTGACTTGGACGCAGCAGGGGAACCCGGTGACGATCGCCATGGGATCCACGGTGTATGCCGGGCTGGCTGTGACAAGCCACGACAACTCGACGCCCTGCACGGCTACGTTCGATCATGTGTCGATTCCGGGATGGATAAACTGGTCGCTGCCCGTCGCGCCAAGTGGATTGAGCGGCGTTGCTGAAAATCGGCAGGCGGCGCTCACGTGGCTGGCGAGCAGCAACGCCACGAGTTACAGCGTCAAACGCGCGTTGGCTCCCGGCGGACCTTACAGCGTTGTCGTAAGCGTCAACACGACGAACGCAACGGACGCGGGCCTGACGAATGGCATCACGTATTACTACGTCGTGGCGGCATCGAATCCCGCCGGTGAAAGCGCGAACTCGTCCGCAACCGCCGTGACACCGCGACCGCCGTTGACATTCACGGTTGGCGAAACGGGGCTGACGCTCTCGTGGCCGCTGGCCAGCGAAGGCTTCACGCTGCAGCGGCGCACGAACTTGTTTCTGGGCGAATGGGAGAACGTGACGTCGCCCCTGCCGCAGATGGCCGGGGAAGAATGGCAGCTTCAACTGCCGGTTTCTCCGGAGGCGGATTCCATTTTCTATCGGTTGGTGAAATGACCAAAGACGATTCAAAGATCCATGACGCAACACTCATACACGACTTCGTTCGTCTGGTGTGATTCGTATGAGAAAGGAGCAGAGCGGCAGCTCCGCCCTACCGACGACAAAGGTAGGGCTGCGCTGCCGCGCAGCCCCATCTTCCGCACCGGACGGTGCGCTCCCGCCGCGAGGGCAAGGTGGGTTTCAATGGTGGTTGGAATTGGAATCGCGGTGGGCGCGGCGCTCCCAAGTTTGGCAGCGCCGAACACGGTGAAACCCACAGCTCGCACCTTCGAAGCGGAAGACGCAAAGCGCCTTGGCGCCGCTGTCAAACTCCGCGATGTCACAGCTTCGGAAAAGCAGCTGGTTGCAATGAGTGGCCCCGGTCAGGCGATTCAATTCAACCGCATTCCAGCCTCCAGCAAACTGGCGATTCGCTACGCCACGACCAATGTGGGCACGATCAGCGTGACCGTGAACGATCAGCCGGCGCGAAAGGTGAACGTCCATTCGTCCGGCGCGTTCACGAATTCCTTCCTCCACGCAATCATTGAACTCGCAATTCCCGCGCGCTCGACTGTGATCGTCAGCGTCGCCACAAACGATGTTGCGGCAAACATCGATTCGATCGTCGTGGGTGATGGCGACCTCGGTCTGCCGCCAGACATCTGGAATTTGCCGGCTCTGCCTGTGGCATCCGGACCGTATTCGCCGGATTGGCGCGCGTTGAGCCGGAGCTACGTCGTGCCCGACTGGTGGCGCGACGCAAAGTTCGGCGCGTGGTCGCATTGGGATCCACAGTCCATGCCGGAACAGGGCGACTGGTATGCGCGCGGCATGTATCAGGAAGGCCATCGACAGTATCGTCACCACACCAATCATTTCGGACATCCGTCGGATTACGGCTACAAAGAGGTTTGCCATAACTGGGTGATCGACCGCTGGAAGCCCGAGGAGTTGATGGACCTGTTTGTCGAAATGGGCGCGCGTTACTTCATGGCGATGGGCGTCCACCACGACAACTTCGATTGCTGGGATTCCACTTATCAACCTTGGAACTCCGTCCGCGTCGGGCCGAAGGTGGATGTCGTAGGCACATGGGAGAAGGTCGCACGGCAACGCGGCTTTCGGTTCGGCATCGGCTTTCACAACACGCCGCCGCGCACGTGGGGGCAGTTCATGACGGTGCGCTACACGAGCGACCGTCGCGGCTCAAAGCAGGGTGTCCCTTACGATGCGCTGCAAACTGTTCTCGATGGGCGAGGCAAATGGTGGGAAGGCATGGACCCGGTGGATCTTTACGGTCCGCCTCACGACCGGAGAGAGCCGCTGCTCTCGCCATTCGCAAACCAGTTCATGTGGCGCGTGGATGACGCGATCACGAAGTATCGGCCAGACGTGATTTATTTCGACGAACATGCGGGTGATTCGCAAATGGACCTCGGCGTCCGCATGGGCCTCGGCTTTCTCGCGCCGCAACTCGCCGCGAACTATTACAACAAATCGCTTCACTGGAATGGCGGCAGGATGGAAGCCGTTCTCAACCTCAAGGGCGTTGGCGGGCGCTACAACAGCTTTCAGAACTCGCCCGAACTTCTGCCGCATGTGGACCGTTCCCTGGTGAAGAGCACCGAGGCGATCATCGAGGCGGACATCATGGCGTATCCGTTCCAGACCGAGACAACGATCGCGGACTGGCATTATCTGACCGGCCAGAAATACATGGATGCGAAAACAATCATCGGGCTGCTGATGCAGAACGTTTCGCGCAACGGCACGATGCTGCTCAACCTGACGCAGCGCGCCCGCGGCGATCTCGATCCGGAAGTGGTTCAGATCTGCAAGGACGTCGGCGCGTGGCTGAAGGTCAATGGCGCGGCAGTCTATTCCTCGCGCCCGTTTGAAGTTCATGGCGAAAACGGCAACGCGATCAGCTACACGCGGAACAAGGGGAACGTGTATGCCGTGCTGGCGGATTGGAATGGCGGCCCGATTACGCTGAAGGCTCTGCGCGCCGATGGAACAACGCTCGGCAAGGTTTCCAAAGTTGAACTGCTGGGCACCGACGTGGCGATGGCGTTTGTTCAAGATACTGAAGGTCTGACCGTCACCCCAGCCGGGACTGTGCAACCGCTGCCGAAGATCACCGATCAGAAGCTCGCGACTGTGTGCCGCGTTCTGCGAATCACCCACGACAAGGCGTGGTTCAATGACGACGATCCAACTGCTGTCGCAGCGGGATGGCTGCGCCGCTGCAATCTGAATTCTGGCGATTTCAACAACGACCTCACCACGAGCGACACACCCGGTGACGTTTGGAGCTGTTCGTTCAATGGCAGCAGCGTTTCGGTGATCGCGCCGAAAGAGCCGGGCGCTGGTAAGATCGAAATCCAGATCGACGGTCAAACACGCGCGACTGTGGATCTGTCCACAACCGGTCAGCGTCAGGCGCAGCAGATCGTTTGCGAGATCACCGGACTTGCGCCGGGCAAACACAAGATCGCGATCATCAACCGGGGGGCGGGCCCCGTGGCGGTGGATGCTTTGATCATGCGGTAGGACAATCAACGGAAGG
>CAMLLE010000031.1 GCA_946480555.1 uncultured Verrucomicrobia subdivision 3 bacterium | reverse complement strand
GTGGTCTGGGTACACGACTACCAGCTGATGCTGCTGCCGCGGCTGATCCGGAATCATTTTCCGGAAATGCCCATCGGCTTTTTCCTGCACATTCCGTTTCCGTCGTTCGAAGTCTTCCGCCTGCTGCCACGGCTTTGGCGCGCGGAACTCCTGGAAGGCGTGCTCGGCGCCAACGTTGTGGGCTTCCACACGCACGATTACACCCGCGATTTCCTCACGTCAGTGATGCGCACGCTCGGTTATGAACATCAGCTCGGCAGCCTGAGCTTGCGCGAACGCGTGGTGAAGGTGGACACGTTCCCGATGGGCATTGATTTCGAACGCTTCGCCCAGGCGGCCGTAGCCAGGGAAACGGAGAACAGCGTGACCGAACTCCGCGCCAAGTGCGCCGCGGAACGGATCATATTCTCCGTCGATCGACTCGATTACACGAAAGGCCTCATCAACCGCCTGCGCGGTTACGAACTCTTCCTGAAGCGCAATCCACAATGGCACGGCAAAGTCGTCTTCGTGCTTTCCGTGGCTCCATCGCGCATCGGCGTGGACAGCTATCGCGCCATGAAACAGGAGCTGGAGGAAACCGTGGGACGCATCTGCGGCCAGTTCGGAAACGTGAACTGGACGCCGCTCATCTATCAGTATCGCAATCTTTCCTTCGACGAGATCGTCGCGATGTACCGCATCTGCGATGTGGCCATGATCACGCCGTTGCGCGACGGGATGAACCTCGTGGCCAAGGAATTCATCGCCTCGCGTCCCGATCAAACCGGCGTATTGATTCTCAGTGAGATGGCGGGCGCGGCGAAGGAGATGGGCGAGGCGTTGATCGTGAATCCATTTCACAGCGACGACTTCGCACGAGCCCTGGAACAGGCGTTGACGATGCCGCTGGAGGAACAGGTGAAGCGCAATCAGGTGTTGCAGGATCGTCTGCGGCGCTACGACGTGAATCGCTGGGCGGATGAATTCATCCAGACGATCTTCTCATCGCAGAAGACGGAAGCGGCGCGCCGTGCGCGCACCTTGACCGGCCGCGCGCAGATCACGCTGGTGCAGCAATATCGTGCCGCCGCCAAGCGCGCGCTGCTGCTGGACTACGACGGCACGCTCGTCCCGTTCGCGGAAAATCCGAAAGCAGCACGGCCCGACCCGGAGTTGCTTGAGATCATCAGCGCGCTTGCCACCGAGCAGGCGAACGAGGTTGCGATCGTGAGCGGGCGCCCCCGTGCCGACCTTGAGGAATGGTTCGGATCCTTCCCGATTTCATTGATCGCCGAGCATGGCATGTGGCTGCGCAACCGGGGCGGCGACTGGCGTGTGTTGCGCGCGGTGGCGACTGATTGGCGGGAACGCGTCCGGCCTATTTTGCAACTGTATGTTGACCGCCTTCCGGGCGCGCTGCTCGAAGAGAAGGAATTCTCGCTGGCATGGCATTATCGCCGCGCCGATCCCGAGCAAGCCTCGCTGCGCGCGCAGGAATTGATGGATGACCTGGCCGGCTACACGCGCAACATCGACGTGCAGGTGCTGGAAGGAAACAAGGTGATCGAAATCCGCAACACCGGCGTGAACAAAGGCACTGCCGCACTCGAATGGCTGCGTCCGCAGCAGCCGGAGTTCATCCTCGGTGTGGGCGACGACTGGACGGATGAAGATCTGTTTCGGGCGCTGCCGCCTTCGGCTGTCTCCGTCCGGGTGGGTTTGGCAAAGACTGCGGCACAATTTCATCTGACCAGCCACGCGGCGGTGCGGCGTTTGTTGCGCGAGTTCACGGAGTTACCGCGTCGCAAAGACACGCGAAAGATTCTCCTCCGGCCGGGCAGCGCCACCCTCGGGACGCCGTTGCAGGAAGCAGCACATTGAATGTTCCCGGCTGGCGCGCTTCTGATGAACGGCTCTGCCATTTCTTGAATGGGAGAGAGATTCGCGTCTGCGCCGGGATGCACCGCCAGACGCCGCGGGTTCAATTCTGCCGCAGGCGATAAAACCGGGAGTCCTGGCCGACCTGTTCGGTGATGACTTTCTGGTCACCGATGAATTCCGGTTCCGTGAGCACTTCGACCCATGGGCCGGTGGTAATGTTGGTGGTGGATTCCAAAATGAAATCACCCAGCACAGCGGGCCAGGAGAGCTTCAGCTGATTTCCGCCCATCGTGACTGATTGGAGCTGGATCACCGGATTGACGTAAATCAGGGTGCTTGCGGTCGCCGAGTTGTTCGTGGAGACAGGATCGGCAATTGAGCTGACCACCGACGCGAGATCGTCCGCCGCCCCGGTGGATTGCGCGGTGACAATGATCGTCACAGTGGCTTTGGCTCCGGCGTTGAGAGTTCCCATGCTGACGCGCGATTGGCCGCTGCTGGTCAGCAACGTGCCCTTGGTGGAGGAGCCCTGTTTAAAAGCAACGTTTCCCGGCAGCGTATTGGTGAACATTACATTCTCAGCCGCCGATGGACCGCGATTGGTTACGACGATCACATAGGTGAAATCCTTTCCCAATTCTGCGGATGCGGGGGCTGCGATCGTCACGGCGAGGTCGCTGCTGAAATCGAGCGTGAAGGGAAAGGCGCTGGCGGTCGTGCCGGAAGGCGTGGTGAGGGAAACCGGCCCGGTGGAAGCATTGGCGGGAACAGTTGCCGTCAAAGCTCCATTCGTCGCGAAAAAGAAGGCGGCGGGGCTTCCATTGAAACTCACCGCTGACACTCCGGCAAAATTGGTGCCCAGAATGATCACATTTGTTCCAGGGAGACCGTGAGTGGGATTGAAACCGGTGATGATGGGACTGCCGAAGAACCATCTGGCGCCGCTGTTGGTCGTGCTGTGCGGCGTCGTCACATAGATCGAACCCGTGATGGCATCGGGCGGCACTTGAACGCCGATGGTGTTGTTGTTCGTGACCCAAAAGTCAGGTGCGGGTGTGCCGTTGAACGCGACGGCGCTGGCACCGAGGAAATTCGTTCCCTGGATTGTGACAATGCCTCCGGTCGGCGCATTTGATGGCGAGAAAGAGGTGATTCTGGGCGGCATGTAGAAAAAGGCCGACGACATGTTGGTGCCATGTGCGTTTGAGACGGTGATTTGGGAAGTCACCGCCGCAGACGGCACCGTTGCAACCAGACTGTTGAATGTGACCGCGGTCACCGAAGCGGCGGGCACCTTTCCAAATCGCACCGCCGGAGTGCCTACATTGAAATTTGCGCCCGTGACCGTCACGCTGGTTCCCACCTGGCCAAATTCCGGGGTGAATCCTGATACGGTCGGCCGGATGATGAAGTTGCTGGTCGTGATGCCGGGATTCATTGCCGGATTCCGCACCTCCAGAATTCCAGCGGCGGCACCGACCGGCACGATTGCGCCGATGACATTGTTGTTCGTGATCCAGAACTGTGTGGCCGGAGTGTTGCCGAATTTCACCAATGTGACGCCCGTGAAATTTGTGCCGCGAATGGTTACGTTGGTTCCCGCCCGACCAAAGCTGGGTGAGAATCCGGTAATCACCGGTGTGACGTAGAACAACGTCTGGTTCGTGTAGCTGATATTCGTGCGCGTGACGCTGATCTTGCCCGTGGTGACGCCGTTCGGAGCGTTCAGGATGATCTGGCGGGATGACTTGCTGAAGTTCGGCTGGAGAATTCCGTTGAAGCGTACCTGGATCGTGCCGTTGAAGTGCGCACCGTTGATGGTCACCTCTGTGCCAGCACCGCCGCCGGCGGGCGTGAAGTTGTGAATGTAGGGCCCGGGTCCAATGACGATGAACTCTTCCGGACTCGGCACGGGCTGATTATTGCCGACCTTCACAGTCACGAAACCGCTCGTGGCACCGGCCGGAACATGCGCCGAGATGTTGACGCTGCCGTTCGCGTTGGCGGTTGTGTCCTTCACGCCATTGAAATAAACCTCGACAGGGTCAGAAAACCCGGTGCCGTAGATCATCACGCTCTCGCCGGGCATCGCATACGGTGGTTCGATGGAGGTGACGGTAGCGGCGTGGATGCTGCTGAGCGCGGAAAGGAGGAATATAAAAGCGAAAGTAAAGCGGCTGTTCATGCGATTTTCAGTTCTCCCCGGCAAAACCGACTTCGGTGGTCATCAGCCTTGCAACGCGAGTGGGGCAGCTTATAGCACTGTGATTCGCTGCCTGCAATGCTACTTTCGGCTCAGCTCCCGAATTTAAACATGCCGATGAATGGAATTAAAACAGCGCCGTTTCGGCTGTATCCCGGACAAGCATGCGCTGCTGGGACGCACAGCACGCCTGGGCGCGCGCCACACGATCACCAGATCAGAAGCAGGACCAGCGCACTGATCACCAGGAGCGCCGTCAGCCACCAAATCCAAGGCAACCCGGAGGGGGAGGATTTCTTTCCGCCGAACTCCTTCTGGACGAATTGGTCGTAGTTGAAGCTGTCGTCCGGCAGGTCCAAGCCGCTCGATTGAGCTGAATCGGACCATCCGGTTTGTTCATCCGAGCCGCACTCGGGGCACGCCCTGGCTTTGGGCGGAACGTCCGCACCGCAATTGGGACAGGTGGAGGGCATCGGAATTTACGATTGGCGATTGGCGATTGGGAATGTGGCTGCGTGCGCTGCTCGACCCGGTTCGAACCGTTAATCGTGGATGCTCAGTCGAACGTCATCCATCATCCGCCGACGCCGGCGTATTCCTCGTCCACCTTCAGGTTCTGGCCCATCAAGACGTAATCGTGCGAGATGGCCTGCATGTCTTTCACGTAATCTTCGAACCGGCAGAGATTGCTGAAGCCGAGCATGGCGAACATTTTGATCGCCGCCTCCTGTTCGCCGATGAATTCCGCCTCGAGCCGTTCCAAGCCCAGGTTGCGGGCAACTTCGGAGATTTCCTTCACCAGCGCGCGGGCGAGTCCGCGTCCGCGATACTGTGGCAGTACCAGCACGCTGACGCGGCCGATATGGCGTTTCCAGCCGCCTTGCTGCTGGTGCAGTGTGGCGACACCCGTGATCTTGGAATCCATGATGGCCAGCAGCGGGAACTTCTTCCCAAGATCAATGTGCTGGCACCATTCGTGGATGACGGCGGGTTCGCTGATGCGATGCTTGATGAACATCCGTTCGTGTTCCGGGATTCCCTGGAAGAACTCGTAGAACTTCTTCTCGTCGTCCTTCCGGAGCGGACGAAGCGTGGCTTGGAAGTTTTCCTTCAGCTGAATTTTCTTCGGGAACTTCTGGGTTTCGAGGTCAAGTGACATAAGGCTCCTGAATTGGTTGCCCCAGTCATTTCAAAGAAAGTCTGGGCTGTCAACTCAGGCGCTGATTCGGGAATGGCTGCGGAATGGAATCCCGTTGGCAGACGAAATCCAGTCAGGGGATTGAGTTTCAATCCGCATTCATGTCCTCAATTCGCTAAAGACACGGCGGATCGATCCAATCGCCATCAATACAGTCTCGACGGTTCTCCCGCGATGCCACAGGAGGCTTCGAGTGTTTGCTCGTCGATGGTGGCTGGATCGATGCTCCAGGCGGCGGCGAGCAGGGGAACTTTTTCCGTGTTCGCGATGGGCGACTCCACTGGATCAAGGAAGGAGGCGTGAGGTGTTTCGCAGTAATGATAGCAGCGCATCCCGAGTTCACTTTCCGCCTGCGTTTTCACGCCTTGGTTCCAGAGTGTCCGCCCAGCCCAGGCGTAGGCGCGAATGACCCGCCCATTGTCGGTGCGGACCCATGCGTGATGATTCAACGCGGGGTTCGCATTGAAGTATTGCACCTGGCCAAGCTTGCGGCTGAGTTCGATCAGAAATCGGAAGCATGCGTCCACATCGTCGGCCGGATCGGGCAGCCCCGAGCCAGTGATGAGAATCCAGCCGTGGATGGGCGGTGCGATGAACAGGCCCAGATCGCCGGTGAGCCCCTGGTAACAATTGCACGGCGTGGGATTGTTCAATCGCAACGCGGTTTGCACTTCCTCCATGGAGTGTGTCCGAACCGCCACCCAAGTCAGTGGGCGTTGCGCAAAAATCGTTTCCGAAATCTCCGGCGTGAAGGTGATTTGCGGTTTGAAGAGAACCTCCACCTGCCGCGTCTGCTTCCGCTTCCAATGCATGAACAACAGGAAGACGGCCGCCCCGGAAGTCAGCGCCAGGCTGAGCAGCGTAAGCAGGATGGCCGGAATGAGATCCTGAGTGTTCACCGAAGCGAAACTACTCCAGAGAATTCGATCTGCAAATGGGGCGGAAACTTCTGGGTGTTCAACCCAGACAACTTGCCTGCAACCACTCGAGATATCGCCGGCTTCCCGCGGAAATTGGCAGTGCGACGAACTCCGGTGTGTCGTAAGGATGATTGGCCAGGACCAGCTTCTCCAGGGCGGCGAGCTGCTTCTGCGTTGTTTTAAAAACGATCAGGATTTCGGTGCTGCGTTCGAGTTTGCCCCGCCACCAGTAGTGCGATTCCAGTCTCGGAATGAGATTCGCGCAAGCAACAAGCCGCGCTTCAAGCGCGGTGCGGGCCAGCTTCCGGGCCACCCGGAGATTGGGCGCAGTGACGAAAACCACTTTAAAAGTTTGTGAGCTCATGGCGTGGGGATAGATTGCACGCCAACGCATGGAAATCGAAACAGATTTGGTCATCTACCGAACCTCCAGCATCCACGGCACCGGCGGCTTTGCCCGTGTGGCAATTCTCGCTGAAACCAGCATCGTGGAATACGTCGGCGAGAAAATCTCCAAAGCCGAGTCCCTCCGGCGATGTGAGGCGGACAATGCTTACATCTTCGACATCGACGAACAGCATGATCTCGATGGAAATGTGGAATGGAATCCGGCGCGGTTCATCAATCACAGCTGCACGCCGAATTGTGAAGCGCAGTGGGACGGCGAACACATCTGGATCGTAGCCTTGCGCGACATCAAGGCCGGGGAGGAACTGACGTTCAACTACGGTTACGATCTGGAGGACTACCAGGATCATCCGTGCCGGTGCGGGGCGTCCGGTTGTGTCGGTTACATCGTCGCGGAGGAGTTGCATGGCGAACTGGCGAGAAAGAAATGCGCGTCCGGGAACGTTCCAGAACAAGCAGTTGCGCCAGTCCGTGGAATCGCTGACGGAAACGTTATTGACGGGGAAAATTGATTTGTCTAAGAATTGCGACCGTCTGATCAAAAAGCCAACTACGTTGGTGTCAGAAGACAGATTGTCAGTGAACCTAAAACGACATTCAGTGATCCTGCCGGTGCAGTCCTCCCACGCGGTTTTTTGACCCAGATACTCGTATTATGAACCCAACCAGGCTCTTCGTAGGGAACCTCTCGTACCAAACCATGGAGAACGATCTGCAGGATTACTTCTCCCAGGCTGGTGTGGTGACCTCCGTAAACCTCATGCTCGACAAGATGACCGGGAAATCCCGTGGCTTCGCGTTCGTCGAGTTCGCTTCTCAAGACGACGCGAACAAGGCGATCGAACAATTCCACAACAAGGATTTTCAAGGTCGCGCGTTGACGGTCAACGTGGCTCGCCCGCGCGAAGAGCGTCCACAACAACAGCGCTGGGGTGGCTCGCGCGACGGCGGCTATGAACGCCGCGATCGCCGCTAAACTTCCCAGAAGACTGACACGGGCCGAAGAACTTCTTCGGCCCGTTTCATTTTGGGGAATAAGAGTTTGACACTCAAAGACCCAAACCTATCTTGAACCGAGCTATGGCCGAGAACATCCCGAATATCCCAGCAGGCGCTGTCCCTCCGAAAAAGGAAACCGGCAAGGTTCAACCCAAAAAGGAAACCGTCCGTATCAATCTCCCGCCCAAGCCGACGGCGGCTCCGACGATCAAGCTTCCGACATTGCCGCCCGGCGGCCCGACTGGCGCTGGTGGCGTTCCGCCCGTGCCCGCTGCTGCACCGGCACCCGCGGCGGCGGCTCCTGCTGCAACGCCTGCACCAGCTGCAGCCGGCCCTCGCGCTGGTGCGGCACCGGCCGCTCCGGCTCCGCGCACCGCGGCTCCCGTTCAACGCCCCGTCGCGGCACCTGTGGCGTCTGCCCCGACATTGAGCCCGGTGGATTCCGCACTCGCCATCGCGGCTGCTGTGGTTGGATTGATCGCTGTGGGCAGCACGGTGTACCTGGCTTTTCTCCTCTGAGACTTGACTATCGCTTTCCCTATTGAAGTTTAACTCTGTATGGCATCTCCCAACATACTCACGTTGATCCAAGAGAATTTCGCAACAGAAGTGCTGCAGTCGCCGACCCCAGTGCTGGTGGATTTCTGGGCGGAGTGGTGTGGACCTTGCAAGGCAATTGCCCCGGTGCTTGACGAACTGGCCGACGAATATGAAGGCCGCGTGAAGATCGCCAAGGTCAACATTGACGAACAACAAGGCATCGCTTCCGAATACGGCATCCGCGCCATTCCCACGCTGCTCCTGTTCGACAAAGGCCAAGTGGCCGACCAGATCGTGGGTCTGCGCAGCAAGCGCGATCTCAAGGCCAGCTTCGATCGCCTGGTAGGCTGAACCGCACGGATTCCCGTCTGACCCGAATCTTCAAAGCCGACGAAAGTCGGCTTTTTTGCTGCCAGTTGAACATCGAGCGTCGAATGCTCCTCGTTGAATGTTTTTCGGATGGCGCACGGCGACGGCTCGACTCATTCTTCAAGCGCATTCGTCTCCCCGGCAACAACGGCCGGAACGTTTGCATCGGACTCAGGTCAAATGTTGAAATGAGCGCCACGGGCCAGATTGGAGAGCGGCGATGATTGTGACTCCCAGCGAACTCAGCCGCCGGGCTGAACTTTACCATCAGCTCGGTGCCATGATCTCAGCGGGCATCCCACTGATCCGTGCGCTGGAGATGGCGGCCAGCAATCCCGTCACGCGCCGTTCGCAGGGCGTCATCCTTCAACTCATCGAAAAGCTGAAAGTTGGGATAACCTTTTCCGACAGCATGGTTTCCATCCACGGCTGGATGCCTGATTTCGATGTCGCCCTGCTGTCGGTCGGCGAGAAATCTGGGCGCCTCGATAACAGCTTCGAGCAGCTTTCCGTTTACTACGATCAACGCGCGCGCATCATTCGCGATACGATTGCTGGACTGTTGATGACGGCCGTGACGCTGCACGTATTTCTCGTCATTTTTCCGCTGCGCCTCTGGACGTCATTCTTCATGGGCGTCTTTTACGGCAACTTCGAACAGTGCGTGCCGTTCCTGATCCAAAAAGTCGTCGTCTTTGGCGGCGGTTACCTGGCCATATTCGGTTTGATCTACGCCTGCCAGGGAAATCGCGGTGAACCGTGGCGGGCCATCGTTGAGCGCTTGTTGGATCTGATTCCCATGCTCCGTGGCGCGCGGCGCAATCTGATTTTGTCCCGCCTGGCCGCATCCCTGGAGGCACTGATCAGCGCGGGCGTTTCCATCGTGGAGGCATGGGAACTCGCGGCGGCTGCCAGTGGTTCGCCGCAGTTGAAGTGGGAGATAGCAAAATGGCGGCCGGCCATGAATGCCGGAACCACCCCGGCTGAACTCGTGACTCAGACACGCTATTTTCCTGAGATGTTTGCCAACCTTTATCACAGCGGTGAAGTCAGCGGCCGCCAGGACGAAATGCTCGGCCGGCTGCGCAATTACTATGAAGAGGAGGGCTTCCGGCGGCTGCGACTCTTCTCGCGGATCATGAACGGCACGATCTACGGCTTCATCGTGCTGATCGTGGCTTACAATGTGATCACGTTCCATTTGGGCCGGATTTCCTCGGCGTTGGAGGCTTTTTGAAATGACCATTTCCGAAATTCTTTCGAATGAAGAACTGCGGCAGCACGAGTTTCCTGTCGCGAAAGATAAAATCTTTCTTGGACACGCCGGCGTTTGTCCGTTGCCGCGCCGTGTTTCCGATGCGCTCGTCGCGTATGCGCGAGAAGCCAGCAGAGGCGACCAGGAACGCTTCGTCTATCCGCAAGTGCTCACGCACGCACGCCAGCTCGCGGCGCGTCTGCTGAATTGCCAGTCGGAGGAAGTTGCACTGGTCGGTCCCACTTCGCTCGCGTTAAGCCTGATCGCCAGCGGCCTCAAGTTTCGCCGCAATGACAATATCCTCGTTTACTTCGATGACTATCCCTCGAACGTTTATCCGTGGATGGCGCTGGCAGGGCGGGGGATTGAAGTGCGGTTGATGAACATCCGCACCATGGGGACGATCCGCGCGATCGACGTGATGGGGCAGGTGGACGAAAACACGCGCATGGTTGCACTCGCTTCGTGTCACTTCATCAGCGGATATCGCATCGACATTCCAAAAATCGGGAAGTTCCTGCGCGACCGCAAAATCCTGTTCTGCGTGGATGGCATTCAAACGGTTGGCGCATTCCCAACCACGGTTGAGCATGTGGACATGCTCGCCGCTGACGCGCACAAATGGATGCTTGGCCCGAGTGCGGCCGGCATTCTCTATGTGCGCCGGGAAGTCCAGGAACGGATCAATCCTCCCATCCACGGCTGGCACAACATCAATTGCCCGAACTTCGTGGCCCAGGAAGAAATGGTGTTCAAAACCGATGCCCGCAAATACGAAGCTGGAACGCACAACTTGATCGGCACCGTTGGGCTGGCCGCCGCAATGGAACTGCTGCTGGAAGTCGGGGTGGAACACATCGCGGCGGAACTGCTGCGCAAACGTGCCTGGGTGGTACCTGAACTGGTGAGGAAAGGATATTCAGTTCTCAACGCGGAAGCGGCGCTGGAGAACGCCAGCGGCATCATCACGTTTCACAAGCATGGCACCGACATGCGGGCATTGAATGCGAAACTGGAACAGGAACGGGTGATGGCTGCGCTGCGCACCGATCGTTCCGGGCAGCACTACATCCGCTTCTCGCCGCACTTCTACAACACAGACGCCGAGTTGAGTCGCGCGCTTGAATTGTTATAGCGGCGGTCTGTGAGCGCCGTTCTGCGCAGGTTTTCGAATGCCGGCGGTCATGGACCGCCGCTGCAACGAATGTGAACCCCAACTCTGAACCTGAGGAGGCGAAATGGGGCAAACGAATGCAGTGCCGACTTCCCAGCCCGCCCCACGACTTTGGCATCGGCGGTTTCGGGATTCGGATGGAATGCGCTTATGACTTCGTGGCAGCCGATTGCGATTCCTGCGGCACTTCCAATCGCGTGTTCAAAAACCGGCGCAGCAATCCTTGGGTCGGACTGAATACCCAGGCCAGCGTGAACAATGCTCCACCCGTTACCACCATCGCCGCCGCGATCGAGCAATTCAGCCACGTGGCAAGATGAAAGCCCGACGTTGAACTCAACGCGGCGTGCAGCACCGCAAACTTCATCACGCTCGGAAGCCTGTTCGCCAGCAGTGATCCTGTGGCGCCGGGCAGAATCAGCATCGCGATCACCAAAATCGCGCCCACCGATTCAAATGCGCTGACCACCACCGCCGACAGCACGCACATGAGGCTGTAATGAATCAGCGTTGCGTTGATTCCGACTGAGGATGCGAGTGCCGGATCGAATGAACTCACCAGGAGTTCCTTGTAAAACGTGGCGATCAACAGCACCACGCCGATCGTTACGATTGCCATGCGAACCACGGGTTCCGGTCCCAGATTGATTCCCGCCACAGTCACCGCATCCTGAAACAACGGCCCTACGAATCCGATTTCTCCGTAGAGCACGCATTCCTGATCCAGATCGACGCGCGATGCGTAAAGACTGATCAGGATGACGCCGATCGCGAACAGGCTGGTGAACGCAATGCCAATCGCGGCGTCCTGTTTCACACGCGTCTTCTTGTGAATTACTTCGATGATGATCGTGGTCAGAATTCCAGCCGCGAGCGCGCCCAGGAACATGGGCAATGTTCCGCGCTGATTTGATATCAGGAATGCAACCGCGATGCCCGGCAGCACGCTGTGACTGATCGCATCGCCCACCAGCGCCATGCGCCGGAGGATCAAATAGCTCCCCACCAGGCCGCACGCGGTTGTGACGAGGAATCCCATGAGCACAATCCAGAAAGTGCTTTCAAACTGCTCAGCCCAGGGCAGGACAAAGATTTTCTGAAAATCGAAAGC
>CAMLLE010000030.1 GCA_946480555.1 uncultured Verrucomicrobia subdivision 3 bacterium | reverse complement strand
GCCTGGCCCGGCCACTCCGCGATGAACCGTCGGTCGAAATAATACGAAGCCTGCAGCGAAGCCGGATTGAAGATGAGCTCGTGCAGATGAAAATTCGTCGCCGCAGCACTCGTTGCAGTCAGCGTGTAAACCGAACCGCCCAGCAGTTGCGCGGTCAGCTGTCCCGCGGCGTTCAGATCGAAGAAAATGTAAAAGCGCCGGGTTCCGTTCCCGAAAGCCATGCTATGAGCCGCCGCGCTGCCGCTGTCGGAAACCATGCGGCTCATCAGCGTGAAGCGCCAGCCGCTGGACGTCGCCAGCGTAACCTGCGCGGGACTGAGGTTTGTGATGTACTCGATGACGCCGGAAGTCGAGGCCGTGTCTCGGAATCTGCCAAGCATTTGGCAATTGAGCTCGAACGTTCGCAATCGCAACCCCCAGCCACACCATTCCGCCCCAGAGGAGAGAACGATGGGCAAACAAAATGCCTGCGCGAAAACAATTCATGGAATCGGCGAAAGCCGCAATCGAGTGGATGGGCGACTTAATCACAGAACGTCAAACACGGTCAACCATTCTCATCCCGCGCATTCGAGAGTGAAGCCGGTTGGATGATTCATTCCGTCCCTTCGCGTCCCTTGGCTGCTCCGCGCGTCCGCGTCTCCGCGGTGAAGCACAGCGCTGGGCAAACCCGCGGGCTGCTGCTACGTTGCCGTCATGGCGCGTGATGATTTGTTTGCGGCGGCGCCCGCACCCGAACCTGAAACTCCGCCCGAGACTGAAGTCCGGCGGCATCAGCCGCTCGCGGCCCGGATGCGCCCGCGCAATCTTGGCGAATACATCGGGCAATCGCACATTCTCGGCCCCGGCCAGCTCCTGCGCCGCGCCATTGAAGCGGATCGGATTCAATCGTTGATCTTCTACGGCCCGCCGGGAACGGGGAAAACTTCGCTCGCCCAGATCATTGCGCTCCAGACCAGCAGCAAGTTCGAACGGCTGAGCGGCGTGGAATCCAATGTGGCCGACATGCGGCGCGTGCTTTCTGCCGCAGCCAATCGATTGGAGAATAAAGGTCAGTCCACCATTTTGTTCATCGACGAGATTCACCGCTTCAACAAAGCGCAACAGGACGTGCTTCTTCCTGACGTTGAGAGCGGCGTCATCCGACTGATCGGCGCAACCACGCACAACCCGTTTTTCTTCGTCAACTCGCCGCTGGTTTCGCGCTCGCAAATTTTCGAGCTGCGTTCGCTGAGTGAAGACGAGTTGTTCGAATTGCTGCAGCGCGCATTGATCGATGCCGACCGCGGCCTGGGCTATCTCAAGCTCAAGGTGGAGAAGGAGGCTGCGTGGCACATCGCGAAACTGGCGGACGGCGACGCTCGAAAAGCGTTGAACTCACTGGAAATCGCGGCGCTGACCACGGCGCCGGACAAGGACGGGGCGATCCGCATCACACTCGCTGTTGCCGAACAAAGCATTCAGAAGAAGGCGGTCGTTTACGACGGCGACGGTGACGCGCATTACGACACGATTTCAGCCTTCATCAAATCCATGCGCGGCAGCGATCCCGACGCGGCGCTCTACTGGCTGGCGAAGATGATTCACGCGGGAGAAGACCCGCGATTCATCGCCCGGCGAATCGTGATTTGCGCGGCAGAAGACGTGGGGTTGGCCGATCCGATGGCGCTGGTCCTGGCGAACGCAGCGATGCAAGCCGCTGAATTTGTCGGCTGGCCTGAAGCGCGAATTCCTTTGGCTGAGGCGACGGTTTACATCGCGACGGCCAACAAGAGCAACAGCGCCTACGTGGCAATTGATGCCGCGCTCGAAGACGTGAAGGCGGGTCGCACGCTGCCGGTTCCCGAGCATTTGCGCGATGCGAGCTACAAAGGTGCAAAGCGGCTCGGTCACGGCGCCGGTTATCAGTACGCGCACGATCACCCGGATCATTTCGTGGTGCAGGATTATCTCGGTTCCGACAAACGCTACTACGAACCGACCGAGCAAGGCGTGGAGAAGAAGATCAAGGAACGCGTGGAGAAATGGCGCGCGCAACTGGCCGCTGCCCGTTCAGCGGGAATCCAGAAGGAACCGAGCTGACGCAACGTTCTCGGTTGCGTCAGTTGGGCGATGCGTAGCGCTCAACGCAACTTCCACCGCCGGAGCCTCAGGGCATTTCCGATGACGATCATGTCAGAGAAACCCATTGCAGCCGCGCAGAGGATCGGGCTCATGAATCCGAGCGCGGCCAGCGGGATGCCCAGCGCGTTGTAGAAAAACGCCCAAAACAGGTTCTGCTTGATGGTCCGCAGCGTCGCGCGCGCGAGGCCCAACGCTTCAGGCACGGCTTCAATCTCGGATTTGAGCAGGATGATGTCGGCGGCTTCCCGGGCCACGTCGCTCGCACGAGTGACAGCGATTCCCAGATTTGCCTGCCTCAGCGCCGGAGCATCATTGATTCCGTCGCCGACGAATGCCACGCGTTCGCCGCGTTGCTGCAGCTTCTGCACAAACTCGGCTTTATGCTCCGGTCGCACTTCCGCAAAAACGTTTTGGGCACTGATTCCAACCTGGCCTGCAATGCTCGCCGCGGTCATGGCGTTGTCCCCGGTGAGCAAATACGGTTTCAATCCACGCGCTTCCAACTCACGGATCACGCTCGCCGCACCGGGCTTCACGGTGTCCTTGATTGCTGCCACCAGCATCAGCGCATCATCCGCGGCCAAGCCAACCAGCGACGCCCCCTGTTGCGACCAGTCCCTCGAGAACGATTCCGCCGGACCAAGATCGACGCCGCTGGATCGAAGCCAGTTGAGCGAGCCCAGCTTCAATTTGCGGGCGCGTCCGTCAGTTCTGAGGACAGCTTGAATTCCAGAGCCGCGAACTTCTTCCCAGCGTTCAAACTGCACCTCCTGATTCGGGCCTTTCGCAATTGCCTGACTGACAGGATGTGTGGAATGCCGGGCCAGCGCGACAGCCAGTTCGCGCGGTTTCGGTCCGTCTGTCACTGATTTGGCGGAAAGTGCTTCCCAGGTTTGCACCAGTTCTGGTTTCCCGAACGTGAGCGTCCCGGTCTTGTCGAAAACCACGGCCGTGACTTCGCCGGCTTTTTCGAGTGCAACGCCATCACGGATCAAAATGCCCCGGCGCGCTGCGGCGTTCGAGCCGGCCATGATGGCCGTGGGCGTGGCCAGGCCCATCGCACAAGGGCACGCCACGATCAACACCGCGGCCGCTATGATGAATGCCGCGGCGATTTTCCCCTCGGGAGGATGCGCGTGCCAAAGAAACTGCGAAAGCCAGGCATGCGTTCGCGCCGCGGAATCTGGCGCCAGGCCCCACCACAGGGCGGCGCCAACTGCAATCGCGACCACGATCGGCACAAAGACGCTGCTCACGCGATCTCCCAGGCGCTGGATGTTCGCGCGGCTTGTCTGTGCGCGCTGCACCGCGGCGATGATGTGCGACAGCGCGGTGTCTTCCGTGGCAGTGACGCGCACAAGCAAGCGCCCGCTGGCGTTCACGGTTCCGGTGAAGACCATGCTGCCGACGGCTTTTTCCACCGGAGCAGACTCACCCGTGAGCATGGCTTCATCCACGGCGGACTGGCCTTCGATCACCTCGCCATCAGCGGGAATGCGGTCGCCCGGACGCAGCGCGATTCGTTCGCCGTTTCTCAATTCGCCGACCGGAACTTGAACTTCACTTCCGTCTGCCAAAATGCGTCGCGCAGTTTGCGGCGCGAGGTTCAGCAGCTGTTTCAAGGCGTCGGAAGCGCGCACACTGACGCGCGATTCCATCCAATGGCCCACGCTGATCAACGTGATGATCGAGGCAGACTCCATGAAATAGACGTGGCCGCCCGCGCCACTGAGCAGCGCCCACGTGCTGTATGCAAATGCGGTGGTTGAGCCCAGCGCGACCAGAGTGTCCATGTTCGACCGGCCCACCTTGAGCTGCTTCCACGCGCCCCGGTAAAACGGCGCGCCCGCAAAAACCTGCACAACGCCCGCAAGGGCAAATCCCATCCATTGAAACCACGGCTTCATCGCCGCGCCGAGAATCCATTCACCGATCATCAGGGGCAACGTGCAGATCACGCCAAGCCAGAGCGTCAGTTTCCATCCGGCGAGAGTTGCGGCCGCGTGATCGTGCGGTTCTTCCTGAACCACGAGCCGGGCTTCGTAACCGGCGTTGGCGACAGCCTGCAGCAGCGCGTCCGGAGCGGCGGAACTGGAATCCCAACGGACCGACGCGCGTTTCTTTTCGAGACTTACCAAAGCGCTGTGAACACCGGGAACAGCCTGCAACGCTTCCGTGACGTGGCGGGCGCAATTGCTGCAGTCCATGCCTGCAACGGAGAGTTCCGTCACCGCACGGGAAGACGCCGCTTTCGATTCAACCAGTTCGACAGCCATGTGCAGAAGCTAACAGCAAAGTGAATTCCGTCGAGCAAGCGGGCGGCGGCGAGTTGGCGGCGAACGCCAGTTCGCCGCTACGGGTAGCGGCACTCTGGCGAGTGCCGCCATTCCTTCTACTTCGGAGGCGAGAACTTTTTCCGCCGATATTCCGACGGGCGCCACCCGATCCATTTCGTGAACGCGTTTGAGAATACGAAGGGATTGTGGTAGCCGATTTCCTGCGAGATGGAGTCGATCGTTTTCTCCGTGGTGGCGAGCAACTCCGCCGCGCGGCGCATGCGCAGGTAAGTAACCTGGTGCATCGGACTGCGGCCCAGCTGACGCCGGCAAAGGCGGCGAAGATGTTCGTTGCTGTAGCCCGCTTCCTTTGCCAGCCGGCCCAGGCTCCATTCGTCGGAGAGATTCTGCACGACCCGTTCCCAAAGCAGGCGAAGTTGATCCGGCTGATCTTTCGGCTGCGCGAATCGCAGCACGTAAGCATGAACAAGGTCCGTCCATTCCTGAATCAACGTCGGCTGCGCCGGTCCGTTGCATTCATACATCAACCCGAGGATCGCCGAACGCAGCGGCAGCGGATCGTATTTGGCCATGACGGGCGTGGTGATGTCGGCGATCGGGCGCTGCTCGGTCGGGCGCTGGTAACAAACCCAGCAGAACTCCCAGGTATCCTTCGGAAAAGTCTCGAACGCGTTCAGCGTGTGCGCCGGAAGCAAACACGCCTGGCCTTCGGAACAAACACGCCAACGGCCGTCGATCAACACCCGCCCGCGCCCGCCGATGCATGCGAGGAAATAAGTGGTCGTTTGCTTCGTCCGCACGATCCGGGTCATGGGAACTGATTCCTGAATGCCAATGTGGATCATCTGATATTGATTCAGCGTCTGGCAGATGGGGAAGCCTTCGATCCAAGGCCGGGATTCGACGTTCGCTGCCTGAACACCACGCATCTTCGTGCGCGGGCTGTGAATGGTCACATCGACGAGTGGGGTTTCGCTATCAGTCATGCGGCAGGAAAATTAGGACTACGGACGACATGGGATTTGGCTAACAGAACGCCGTTCAAAATGCCACGGGAAAGAAATTTGATGCAGTGTCATGGCGCGACCGAGAAACGGAACATCTCCGTCTCGTCCAAGTGAAGCCGGGGGAGACCAACACAAGGGCGCGAAGGAAAGGAGGCGCAAATGTCAGTCGTCCGTATCCCAGGCGCTTGCCTGGGCGCACCACGGGTAGAGAACGAGGTAAAGCGGCAGGTTTGCCCTTGTTTTGTGGTCAGTTCCGGGCGGCGGCCAGCTGGAGTGATTCTTGAAAGTCATTCCGGAAGGCCTCACCCCCGTCCCTCTCCCATCTAATGGGAGGGGTGACCGGAGGCCGGGTGAGGGTTCCTTCCTCCGCTTTCTCGGAAACTCCCTTTTTCGGATGTGGACTGAACGAGGCGCATGCGGCGCGCCCTACCGTCAACCACGAAGGGCCGGATTGCTCCGGCCCTTCGCTGAACCCACCCAACATTCTCCGAACCCTACTGAACTCGAACCCGGAAATACTTATTACCAGTCGGATTGCTGATGGTGTAGGGCGACGTGGCCGAGTTCGTCGTCCACGGTCCCAGCACATTGGTGGATTCCAGCAACGTACCTTGCGGCCAGTTTAACTGGAGACCTCCAACAATCTTCTGGATGCTCAGCGTAACGCTCGGCGGAGCGGTGATGCCGTTGAAAAGGTTCGTAATCGCCGAACCTGGAAGCGCTCCCTTGAAGACGGCAACTTCGTCGATGACCCCTTCGAAGTAGCGATCCAAAATGTTGCGGTCCGAGCCAATCCAGCCGGTGCCGCTCAACCCAATGGCCGGCCGCGCAACGCTGTCGCTGAACACTTGCCAGCCGCTGCTGGTCGCGAGATAAACATTCGCGCCAGTCGGGGTGACAACCATGGCCACGAACGACCACTGATTCAAGGGCGGGAACAATCCGGTGTGTGCCACACTGTTGTTCCAGAGCACACTCAGTCCGTTCGCACCGTAATAGCGCAATCCAGAGTCTGCTGGAGCGGTGAAAGTCACGATTCCGGCCCGGTCAGCAGGCGCGAGGAAGGGTTTGATCCAGGCGGTAACTGTCAGTGCAGCGACGGTCTGACCGGCGGGGGTGAGGCCCGGGAACGAAACGGCGGAGGCGCCGCCGTTGCCAGGCAGCTGCGTGGCCAAGTTTGTGGTCGTGAAATGCGCAAAGCCATCGATCGGCCGCGGGCCTTCAACGCCCAAACCATCGGCGCCACCATGAGTTCCATCGAAGCCACCGACATAGTCGAACGCTGTGGCCCCGGAGGTTTCCTCAAACTGCCAGAAAGCTGCCGGACCGTAGCCCAGCACAGAAGTTTCACTGGCCTTGTTCGGAGCCAGCACCGTCAGCACCGTGGGTGAGCTGGTAACCGACGCGATCGAATTGGATACGACGAAGGTGTAGCTTCCGGCATCGCCCAGCACGAGATCGTTGATGTTGAGCTTGGATGTCAAGGCGCCGGAAATACGCGAGCTGTTGGCGACATCCGCACCATCCTTCTGCCAGCGATAACTGCCGGGCGACGCACCCGACGCGATGGAGATGTCCTGTCCCACGAACCGCGTGATTTCTGCCACCGGCTGCGGATTGATGATCGGCACTCCGAGGACATCGATGCCGCTGCTGGCCGGGCTGAGGATGTTGTAGTAGTTCGTGCCGCCGACGGTCTTGTAGGCATACACGGTGAATGTGTAGTGGTACGGCGGGAGGTTGGAAACCGTGACCGACGTGCCCGAACCGGCAAAGACCACGATGTTTGAGCCACCAAGATCGAGGCCCAGTTGAATGTCGTTGTTCGCTGTGGCGGAGAAGTCCGAACCATCCACCGGCTGGCGCGTCGCCGGAATTTCCGGGTGCGCCACCACGATGCTGCCGGAGCTGCCCGCGCCTGCGGTCCAGCTGACGGCGACCTTGCCGGATTCCGTGCTGGAGAGCGCGAGGTTGCTCGGGCCGGAAGGAGCGTTCGGCGACAGCGCGAGCGGATTCGTGATCACGAGATTGTCGAATTCCACCAGCCCGATGTTGGCAGTGAAGATTTGATCCACAATGCCCACCTGCATGGCAACACCGTCCAAGTCAGCCCGTTCCTGTGACCAGATCAACGTCCACGAATCGAGCGCATGCGCCTTCTGGTAGAAATTGAACGTGTTCGTCTGGCGTTCCAGTTTGATGAACGGCTGGGCCGATTGTCCGAATTGCTGTCCCACTTCGGCCTTTGCACCGCTTGTCACGACGCGAACGAAGTTGCCGATGTTGAATTCATTGAAGCCCACGATCGCCAGCGAGTTCTCAGCGAAAGCCAATTCAAAGGGCGCACGCGCCATGAGGCCTGGCATGTGGAACGCGGCGTTGTTGAACGTATTGACCTGGATCGCAATGCTGAAGTCGCCCTGAATCACGCGATAGAGGAAGAAGCCGTCATTCTCAGCGGCATCGAATCCCGTGTCCGAGCTTTGCACGGTCAAGCGCCCGGCTTTGCTGATACCGGAATTCGCCATGGTTGTCTGTCCCAACCCAGCGGTTACACCACCGGGCGGAACGTCATTGGTTCCGAACGTTACCCCGTGCCAATACGTTCCCGCGACACCTTGCGTCAGGAAGTTGCGTGCCGCACTGAAATCCTCTGTGACCGGAAGAACAACAACGGTCAGATTGCTGCTGGTGTTGAATGTTTGGTAGCTGGCGCTGATCGATACGGTTCCCGCCGCAACGCCCGAAGCCAGTCCGGCTGTCGTGATGCTGGCGATGTTCGTGTTGGCCGATGCGAATGTCGCTCCGGAAACCTGAATGGTGTCGCCGCTGTCGAAATGCAGGAGCACTTGGGCCTGGACGGTGTCATCCACGGCCACTGCGTTCGTCGCCCCGTAGGTAATGCTGATGCCGACTGCGTTGCCCAACGGTGCTGCAGTGCTGACGGGCGCGTTACTGATGGCATAAACCGTGGACGCTCCTGAACCGGAATAGGCGTAAACCGCGACCGTGTAAGGAATGCTAGGGGTGACGTTCGTGATCGTGACGCTGTTGCCTGCGCCGGCGAAGACCACCAGATTGGATTCGCCCAGACTGTCGCCGCTGCCAAACACAGCATCGCCAACATAATTGGTCCCGTTGATCGGCTGCCGCGTGACCGGAGCATCGCGGCGCACTACCACCACGCTGCCCGCGCTGCCGGCGCCGGGAGTCCATGAAACGTTCAACGCCTTGGTCACTGGAGTCACCGTCAGGCCGGAAGCCTGGGTCGGCGGCGTGGCTGTACCCACGTTTGGTCCTTCGACCGTGAAACTTTGGAACTGCGCGTAGTTTTCGTTTGCAGAAAACGTCGAATCGAAGACGCCGACCTGCACATCCGCCGGAAGGTCCGGCCGGTCAATCTGCGTGACCATTTCCCAATTCACCCCGTCCTGGGAAGCGTTCAACGTCACCAACGTCCCGACACGGCTGATCTGCAGCCATTCCGGCCAGGTCGATTTGTCGTCCTGGATGAAGTAGGCAGGCGTCCAGCCAATGTCGCTGTCGCTGCCGCTGATTGTGTCGCGATACACGATGGCGATGTTGAACTCAGCGAAAATGGCCATCGACACATAGCTCTGGCCGGCGTTCGTGTCCGGATTGCGCACCATCAAACCGGCGAAATTGAAGTTCAGCTGCGACATGTCACTCACGCGGACCGTGTTTGTGAAATCGCCATTGACCATCGTCCAGAGGAACGGGCCATCGCCTGTGTTGCGCCAGGCGCCGCCCGTGTTGGTGATCGTCAGCGTGCCAGGGGCGGTGATGTTTGCGTCCCATGTGACGAGCGTGCCGGGGTTGATTTCACCGGCGGTGATGCCCTGATAGGCAGTGCCGACGACACCTTGAGTGAGGTAGTTTCGGTTGACACTGAAATTGTCCGTGAAGGTGCCCGCCTGCGCCGCCGTGGCGAGACCGAGAGCCACCAAGGCGCCGACGCGTTGGATGAGTGTTGATTTCATAGACTGATGGGTTTGGGCCGGTTCATGGTTTAAGGGTTTTGAAGCTGGCAGATAGTTCTCAGGGGTATGAATGAATGATTTCCACAAGCCGCCTCACGCCTGTTGAAATGGGAGCACATGGTCGCGAGAATTGCAGGAAGCTTCCAGAAGCGGAATCAGCGAAACCCACTCCCGCATCAGCGAAATCCACATCAGTTCGGAGACCGCGCGCATCGCGGCTGTCGGATTCCACGTTCTGGCGAACGCCTTTGCGGTTGGAAGTTACCCCTTCATCAATCCCGTTTGGACTGCTGATCTCACAGTTCGAAAAGCCTTACGCAAAGCTTCCTGTTTCATTGAAACGGCTCACGAGCCTTGGAACTTCTGCACCTGTGGCCCCGTCTGGGCTTCACAAATTCTCCACGCAGATCCACGGGTTCCGCTGCGCTTCACCCGTGGCTATCGCCATCGCGCCTCCGGAGCGGAGGAGGATTCATCGGTACAACGCGAAGCAACATGAAGAACCAAGTTATTGGATCGAACCATCGAACCGAGAAGTGGTCTCGGAAATATATTTCGGCTGGTTGAACAGGGATTCCATCGTCCACGCCCAACCAGCCGTTATCCGTCCCGCCGATATTGACCGCTGCAGTGGCTACCACCAGAACACTGGCACTGAACCGGTGGTGCGCGGCAGCATGAAATCGAATTTTCGCCATTCCACATGCCCGTCCAGCAGGGCGATGTTCCCTCCTGCCGGGAGCTTGCCTTGAAGATGCGGCGAGTTGTGGAGATCAGTCGCCCCGCCTTGAATCTGCGTGTACTTGTAGCGCGACTTGAACTGCGGATTGTTCTGCCCAGCCAGTGACAGCGTCGCATCGGCAAACACCACGCGGTCGGTGGGCGGCGGGGGCGGATGCGTGACATTCAACGCCGTATCTCTCACGGAGGCAGGCGTGATCTTTTCGTTCACATTTGTCGGGTGAAGATTCGCCGCACCTTTGAACGTCGTGGCGTAGCCGATCACCCGGTAGCCCGTATTCGCATATCCATTTGGCCCGCCCCAGAGCTCATCGTTGTCCTGCTGCTTGTTTGCCGAACAATACAGCGCATGCCGCTGCGATCCGTTTTTCGTCATGTAGTCCGCCACCGGCACATCCATGTCCCAAACCCAGTAGCCACGAGTCAGCACCGGAAGGCGGTCCTTGAAATCCCCGGCGTAAAGATGCAGCGCGATGGCGAACTGCCGGGTGTTGTTCGCGCAGCTGATGCGCTTGGCCTTCTCCTTCGCTTTGGCCAATGCTGGCAGGAGCATCGCGGCGAGAATGGCTATGATGGCAATGACCACCAGCAGTTCGATCAAAGTGAAGGCGCGGTTCGGCTCTGATTTTTTGAGGAGCGTTTCCAGCCGGCATTTGGAACTGACCGGCGTTTTCCGAGAATTCAAATTCATGCAAGGACTCCGGTTACGTTTGTGGAACAATTTTTCTCTAACACCGGACCGGCCTTTTCCCATGTGCAAAATCCACGGCAGACTGCTCATTTTCACCGCTGCGGTGCTGAGCCGTTTCGAATTCAGCGCCCGGCATATCCAAAATGCACCGCGGGCTGTTCGATTTCATCCTTCGCGGGCAAAGGCATTGTGCCGGGCACAGATTCCAGCGTATAAGCATCTCATTTCCAGCCGTGCAAATGCCGCGTTCAGAGATCGGGTTGCACGATTGGTTCAACATCCGTTCAAAATGAAAATCATCCGCACGTTTGCCGGTTCGATCACGCTCCTCGCCACCACCATATTCCCATCGGCTCACCTGCTCGCACAAAGTGACGGTGGCGATCAGTTCCTGGATGGCATCGGCGAAACGGCGCTGATCTCGCGATACGTTCTCAGCGACAACACGCAGGATCGCTCGCGCAACAGCCAGCACGCCGCGCTGCGCGGCGGTTCAGCGGCCTTCGTTGCGGATGCGCAGTTCGGGAAAGTGCTGTCGCTCTCCAGCAATCAATATCTCGAACTGCCAAACGATTCGTTGAACGGCGTGGATACCATCAGCGTTTCCGGCTGGATTCTGCTGCGCTCCAGCGCGCCGTGGCAGCGCTTCTTTGATTTTGGCCAGAACACCGCCGCGAACTTCTTCTGCACACCCACTGGCGATGGCGAGTCCGATGGTTATCGGGCCCGCATCACGACTGAAGGCTGGGAAGTGGAGCAAGGTCCCATTGCCGCACCGCTCGCTACAAACAAATGGACGCACCTTGCCGTTGTGCTCGATGCAGGCCGGAAGACGCTGACGATTTACAAAGATGGCGCGCGCGCTGGCCAAAGCACCGGCGTGACGCTGAATCTCGAACAGGTGTTGGAACAGGATTCCGCGGAAGAGAATCGCCTCTACATCGGCCGTTCGCAGTATGAGGACGATCCCACGCTCGGCGCCCTGCTCCACGATGTGCGCCTCTACAGCATTGCGCTGACGGAGCAGCAGGTCGCAACGATTCGCAACAACGCGCTGGCCGGTCCGAGCGCGGCAGCCACCAACCGGCCTGCTGCCGAACGCAGAGAGATTTCAACGAACGCCGTGCTTTACGCGAAGCTGAAGAGCGTTCCCGATATTTCTGTGGAAACCGTCCAGGGGGTTCTTCCGAAATTAGATCGGAAGAG
>CAMLLE010000029.1 GCA_946480555.1 uncultured Verrucomicrobia subdivision 3 bacterium | reverse complement strand
CACCATCGACATCGCCCGAGCCGCCGTTGCCGTTCAAGCTCGTGAAGTCCTGGAACGCCTTGGTCGAGCGCCCATCGCCGCCTGGCGCCGCCGCGGCATCGACATACCAAACCATGTTCGTCACCGCGATCGTTGCGGTGGCCGTGCTCTTCACGCCTTTGGTGTCTGCAATCGTGTAACTGAAGGTGTCCGTGCCGGTGAATCCCGCTGCGGGCAGGAAGGTGAAACTGCCGTCGCCCGTGTTCAGCGAGACGGTTCCGCCGTTGACGCTGGTGACGTCGTAAGCATCCACGACGAGCGCATCCGAATCGGCATCGCTGTCGTTTGCAAGCACCCCAGCCGCCGAATTCACCGTGAGCAAGGTGTTGCCGATCGCATTGTAGGCGTCCGGACGCGCAACCGGAGATGTGTTTAGCGATCCGGGAACGAGCGTGGCATTGGTGCCGAGAACGCTGTTGAACTGGGCTCCACTCAAGGTGGTTCCCGAGCTGTTGGTCAGAACGATCGTGTAACGAATCTTGTCGCCGGGACTGACTTTGCCATCGCCATCGGCGTCGAGGACGAGTTCATCGCGCATCGTGGCGCTGAGGCCGATCGGTGCGGTGGAACCGAGCCAGACAGGATTGCCAATCAACGAACCCGTGCTTGAACCAGATGCGGGCGCGGCGTCCGCGGTGGAGGCGCCGGAACCTTCATCGAAATGATAATAAGCCACCAGCCCGGTTTCTGAACCGGTCAACCGGTGATGCATGAGCAGCTGGATTTGCTCGGCCGTTCGCGCCGTGTTCCAAATCCGCACTTCATCGATGGCGCCGGGAAAGAAATTATCAACCCGGCCGATGTGCTGCAGCGGTTGCACGACCGGAACAGCGGTGACGGCGTTCGACAGGACGAGCGCGCCGTTCACATACACCCGATACACGCTGCCGTCGTAAGTCGCCGCAATGTGATTCCATTCATTCTTTTGCAGCAAGCCGGTCGAGGTGGTCCAGGAATGCCAATTCGCACCATCGCCGAAACCGCCATGCAATCCGGTCTGGCCATGAATCCAAAGGCTTGGTGGCCGCTGCGATGAGCCAGCCAACGGTTCGTAACCGAGCAGGCCGTGAAACCCGTCGTCCGCCGGTTGCGGAAAGATCCACGCCTCCTCGGTAAACGTGCTGCCCAGGGTGGGAGCTGACGCGAGATCGACGTATTGGCTGCTGCCGTCGAAGACCAAGGTTGCTCCCGGTCCGCCGGATTGTGCCGAGACGGATTGGGTGAGAAGAAGGGCGACGACGGGAACGGTCCGTAATAGGAAAGCCGGTTTCATTGATAGCCAGGTGTACACCACGTGAAGCTTTCTATTGGCGTTTTGACCGAAAACTTTAGCGATGTTTTTGTTCCGAATTACTTTTGCTCCCGGGACTTCCGCCGTGTTGAGTTTGGATGTTTGAGAGTCTGTCTGAAAACTTCGGCGACGGAGCGCGCCCGTCCTCGGCGCAGGTTCCGCGGCGGCAGACAAAATCTGCAAAAGAACTTCATTTCAACTGCCGCCTCCGGCAGTCTCCGCGCATGCCCGATCCGCGAACCAATGATTCGCCACGCAGCGCGCTGCGGCGAAATCAAGCGTCGCTGATTCCCGACCTGCGCGCCGGCGGAAAGCTGCTCGCGCCGCTGCTGAAGCATTATCGGCGCGACCCGGATGCCCTCGTCCTCGCCCTGGTGCGGGGCGGCGTGCCGGCGGCGGTGGCGGCGGGAGATGATTTGCAGCTTCCGACGGACACAGTCCTGGTGCGCAAGCTTCTGGCACCTCACGGGCCCAACCTCCCGGTCTGCGCAGCGACGGTCGCCGGCCATCTTGTGCTCAATCAGCGGCTGCCCGAATTGGAGGCCAGGGCGGAACCGGCATTGAGAAGCTTTATCGCCGATGCGAAGGAAACCCTCATCCAACGCACGCAGCTTTGTCGCGGAGCGCGGGCACCGGTTGAGATTTCCGGCAGAACGGTTTTGCTCATCGACAACGGCGTGCGCACGGGAGCCACGGTTCGTGCCAGCGTTGACGCAATCCGTCAATTGCAGCCGAAGCGAATCGTCGTTGCGATTCCAGTGGGATCGTCCGAGTGCCGCGCCATGCTCGAGAACGTGTCGGACGAAGTGATTTGTCCGGCGTGGCACGACGCTTTTGGCCATGTCGGAATGTGGTATGCGAAATACGATGTGCCGCCAGTTGAGGAAATTCGCGGATTGATGGAAGGTGATCGGCAGCCGGCTGAAGTTCCTGGTTCGCCGGAGAAAAGCCTTTAGCCAGAGGACGCAGTGCCGATAAAACGTGAGCAAATTCTCGGATAATCGTAACGGCGATTGCATTGTTCGTCTTGAAGACCTTGACCAAAGAAGACTTTAAGCAGGCGTTGGAGCAGAAGTTCGTTCTCCATGCAGGCGGCGGCGAAACGCTGGAGCTGTCGCTGGCCGCCGTCACCGATTTGGATCTGCAAGCGCCGAAATCGGAGCGGGTGCGCAGCGAACCGTTCTCGCTGTTGTTTCACGGTCCGGCCACGCCCTGGGCGAGGCAGCACACGTATCGGCTGCACAATCAGACGCTCGGCGACCTTGATGTTTTTCTCGTGCCACTCGGAGTCTCCGGGAAGCAAATGCAATACGAAGCCGTCTTCACCTAACCAGAGGAAGAATCCATGTCCGAACCGTTTCTCTCCGAAATCAAAATTTTCTCGTTCAACTTCCCGCCGAAAGGCTGGGCGTTTTGCAACGGACAGTTCCTGCCGATCAACCAGAACCAGGCGCTCTTTGCCTTGCTGGGCACGACCTATGGCGGCAACGGGCAGACCACTTTCGCTCTGCCGAACCTTCGCGGCCGCGTGCCGATCCACATGGGCGCGGGTCACACGCTCGGCGAAACGGCTGGCAGCACGGCGGTGACGGTGAACATTCAGCAACTGCCCACGCACATGCATTCCGTCATGGCCGCAAACAGCAGTTCGAACCAGACCACCGATCCGACGGGAAATTATCTCGGCCCGGTGAACAATCTTTATTCGGCGCCCGCGCAGCTGGTGACCATCAATCCCGCCACGGTTTCGAGCGTGGGCGGCAGTCAGCCGCACAACAACATGATGCCCACGCTGGTGCTGAATTTCTGCATCGCGTTGCAGGGCATTTTCCCGTCGCAAAACTGAACTGAAGGAGCTTTATGCCAGAACCAATGGTGGGGGAAATTCGAATGTTCGCGGGCAACTTCGCCCCGAATGGCTGGATGTTTTGCGAAGGCCAGACGCTGCCAATCTCGGAAAATGAAGTTCTTTTCCAGCTCATCGGCACCACCTATGGGGGCGATGGCGAGGAGACGTTCAACCTGCCGAACCTGGCCAGCCGGGTGCCGATCCACATGGGCACCGGACCGGACGGCACGACGTATCAGATCGGCGAGATGTTCGGCACGGAACAGGAGACGTTGTCCACTCAACAAATCCCCAATCACACGCATCCATTCGTCGCCAGCACCGCGAACGGCACCTCGACGAATCCGCAAGGCAACGTCATCGCCGCGAGCACTTCCTCCGTGAAACCTTACATTCTGGATTCGCCCACCACGGCCCTGAATGCTTCGGCGGTCTCACCCGCCGGTGGCAGCCAGCCGCACGACAACACCCAGCCATTTCTCTGCCTGAATTACATCATTTCGCTCTACGGCGTTTTCCCGTCCCAAACCTGATTCAGAATTATGTCCGACCAATTCGTGGCTGAGATCCGGATCTTTCCGTTCAACTTCCCGCCCACTGGCTGGGCGTTCTGCGATGGCCAGATCATGCCCATCAGCCAGAACACCGCGCTGTTCGCGCTGCTGGGCACCGTGTATGGCGGCGATGGCAAATCTACATTTGCGCTGCCCGACCTGCAGGGCCGCGCCGCGATGCAGCCGGGCCAGGGCCAGGGTCTTTCGCTGCGCGACCAGGGCGAAATCGGCGGCGTGGAAACGGTGACGCTGCTCGTCTCGGAGATCCCCTTCCACACGCACACGATGTCCGCGAACAATCTCGATCCGGCGAATGCGTTGATCCCAGAGGCGGAAATGAGCCTGGGTGTGCCGACCGGCGGTTCCATGTATGTGCAGGGAAACTCGGGGCCGGCCACGACGGCAATGGCTCCACAGGCGCTTCCCCCTGCAGGCGGCGGATTGCCGCATAACAACATGCAACCGTACCTCACGCTGAACTTCTGCATCGCCTTGCAGGGAATATTCCCGCAGCGCTGGTAGCGCATGGACACCGTCTTGCTGCGCCCGGCGGAAGCTGCCGACCTGGATTTCCTCCTCCGGGTTTACGCCTCCACGCGCGCGGAAGAATTGAAACTCACAAACTGGACGGACGAACAGAAGGCCCAGTTCGTCCAGATGCAGTTCACGGCGCAGAAGAAATACTACGAGGAGAATTATGCCGGCGCGGAATACTCCATCATTCTGTCCGGGCATGTCCCGGCTGGACGCCTGTATCTGCATCGGACGTCGGACGAGATTCGCGTGATGGACATTGCATTGCTGCCGGAGTTTCGGCGCAGAGGAATTGGAAGTTTTCTATTCAACCGGTTGTTTGCTGAATCGCGCGAAACCGGGAAGTCGGTGGGCATTCACGTCGAGATTTTCAATCCCGCCCAGCACTTATACCAACGCCTTGGTTTTCAGAAGATCGCTGACAAGGGCGTTTACCACTTTTACCAGTGGAAACCGTGATTGTGCGGCAGCTCTGACGCAAAGACGGAGAGGTGCGAGGACGCAAACGTCTTCGAAGGATTTGCATCAATTGGGAATCGCACCTTCGTGATTGGATTTTCTCCCGAGAAGGAGTGGGAAGCCGCATCCTCTGCGTCCCCGCTCCCTGGCGTGCCTGCGTTGAATTCCGATTGAAAAAACGCCTAAACCGAGCGGTTGAAGATCACTTCGTAATGCTGAATGCCGCGCTCAGCATGGTGCGGCACCATGAACACAGCAAACGTTCCGATCTCGTCGTGATGCAGCTCATGAATCCGCTGTGGCAACGCGTTTCCAGCCGGGGCGGTCAGCCGAAGGGAGAAACTCTTGCCCTGGCGATCGGCATCGATGGCCCGGACGGATACCAGCTTCAAGGTCGTGGAATCCGGCTGCGACGCGTTCACCGTGAATTGGGAATTCACGAGCCCCGCAAACTGGGTCAGATTCAGGTCTTCGAGCGGCGTGCGTCCGCGCCAGTTCAACAACAGCTTTACTGGAAGCAATGAAGCGACCAGCGCCGTGAGGGAGCCAACCGCAAGAAAGCGACGTCGTGATGTCATAGGCTTGAAACGGTACTGCGTCTCCTATCGGCCATGGGCTTCCCGCCTTGAGCTTTTTTCCAGAATGCTCGAAGCAGAACTTGATGATCTCCCGCCACCGGAGAAGAGTAGGAGCTGTGACATCCGAGCGACCAGTCCCGAACCGCGGCACCACCGCGAATCCGCCCAATCGATTTGAGGCCATCCAGCTGGAACGCGATGTGGATTGGAATCCAGAGGAGGATCCCCTGCCCCAAACCATGTTCCTCAAGGGAAACACGCAAAGCATCATTGCTTACAACGACAGCCCGGACATTGGCTTTGAGACCAGCGTGAATCCGTATCGCGGCTGCGAGCACGGCTGCATCTATTGCTATGCGCGGCCCTTCCATGAATACCTGGGCTTTTCTTCCGGCCTGGATTTCGAGACGCGCATCATGGTGAAGGAAAACGCACCAGAACTGCTGCGCGCCGAGCTGTCTTCCAAGAAATGGAAGCCGCAGGTGATCATGATGAGCGGCGTCACGGATTGCTATCAGCCGGTGGAACGCAAACTCAAGCTCACCCGCCGCTGTCTCCAAGTACTGGCCGAGTTCCGGAATCCTGTCGGGCTCATCACGAAAAACGCGCTCGTCACGCGCGACATCGATTTCCTTTCCGAGCTCGCCCGGCACAACGCCGCTTCCGTCTTCATTTCGCTCACCACGCTGGACCCGGCAATTCGGAAGGTGATGGAGCCGCGCACATCACCACCGGCCGCGCGCTTGCAAGCCATCCGTGCGTTGTCAGACGCGGGGATTCCCGTGGGAGTGATGCTCGCGCCGATGGTTCCCGGATTAACCGATTCAGAAATTCCGTCGTTGATCAAAGCGGCCGCAGAAGCAGGCGCAAAACACGCGGGTTACGTCGCGCTCCGCCTGCCACACGCCGTTGCACCGATGTTTGAACAATGGCTCGCGGAGCATTTCCCCGATCGGAAGGAGAAGGTTCTCAACCAGCTTCGTTCGATGCGCGACGGCAAACTCTATCAGGCAAATTGGGGTCAACGCATGCGCGGCGAAGGCATCATCGCCGAACAAATGGAGAAGTTGTTCGATGTCGCCTGCCGCAAATACGGCCTCAACGAATCGCGCCCACAACTTTCAACAGCGGCTTTTCGACAGGCATTGAAGGGACAACCGGAACTGAATTTCGAGTGATGCAGGAGGCTGCGGCCACTGGTTGCAAGGGCGCGTCTCTCCAAGCGCATTTTGACCGGGGCGCGGCGTTCTCGCCGCTAAACTGTTCCTGTGGATTGGCCGTCTAAATGCCGAAGCGGCATGAGAACCGCGCTTCAAGGAAGGGGGAGTACTGCCGGGTTTTGCCCGGAATACACGTGCTTTCCTGTGAAACCAAGGAACCGCTTTTATCGAGACCAGGCATCTCTAAATTCATCACATCGTTCGGCTGATCCGCCGGAATGGGCGGCAGAACGCGCGATTGAGACTATGCAGATTGAACAGGAACTGGTGCCTGCCGAGGCAATGTCCGCGAACGCGGAAAATCTTCGCCGTGCCTTCGCGGTGTGCGTTCGCAAAACACGCCGCAACATCAAGGATTTGGCCGACCACCCGAAAACGTGGTCCAACGCGCCCGACGGTGAATATTCGAATTTCAAGGAAGGCTTCTTCGAAATCGGCAACTGGACGTCCTCGTTCTTCACCGGCATGGCGCTGCTCGCCTGGCAGCAGACGAAGGACCAATCGTTCCTGCGCGAAGTCCTGCGGCTGCAACCCGCCTACCACGACAAGGTGTTCGTCCGCGGCATCGACACGCACCACGATCTTGGTTTTCTCTACACGCTTTATTCCGTCGCACTTTACAAACTGACCGGCAACCCGGCGCATCGCGAAGTCGGACTCCAGGCGGCGGAACTGCTGGCGCAGAGATTCAATCCCGTCGGCAAATTCATCCGCGCCTGGGGCCACATGAATACGACCGAGCAGGACAACATGGCGATCATCGATTGCCTGATGAACCTGCCGCTGCTGTATTGGGCTTCAAAGGAAACCGGCTCGTCGCGTTACCGGGACATCGCGGTGCAACAGGCGGATTTGAGTCTGGATAGCTTCATCCGCGGGGACGATTCGGTTTATCATGCCTACCGCTTTGATCTCAGCACAGGCAAACCGCTCGGTGGCGATAATTACTGCGGATACTCGGTGAATTCTTACTGGGCGCGTGGCACGAGCTGGGCGATCTACGGCATGGCTTTGAGTTACCGTTACACGCAGGATTCGAAGTATCTCGAGACTGCCGTGCGGCTCGCGCGGAAGTTCATCAGCCAGCTGGACTCCGACGTCGTGCCGGTCTGGGATTTCCGTTTGCCGCCCGGCGAACCACCCGTGCGCGACGCATCGGCCGCGGTCATTGCTGCCTGCGGTTTTCAGGAGATGATCCGGCATGGCGTCGATGCCCCGGAAATTGTCAGTTGCAAAGACGCGTTGTTGAAACGCGTTTGCATGGCGGAATACCTTGATACCAACGACCGATGTCGCGGTGTGTTGAAGAGCGCCTACGGGAACAAAGTGGCGTATTCCAGCTGGGGCGATTATTTCCTCATGGAAGCGCTCGCGCGGGAGTTGTTCCAGGCCGAAACGTGGTGGTGAGTTTCAAGTTTCAAGCTTAGCGATTCAAGGAGTCTGCGGGCAGGGCGCAGTGTTCCCATGAACCTGCCGCCCAATGGTAGGGATGCATGGCGCCCTGGGCATCCGCGCCGCAGCGCGGCGCAGGAGACGTGACTTGAACCATCATACGCAAGAGATCCAGATCGCGCCTCTTCCGCGCTTTCAGCGCAGGGTTGCTTAGCAGCCAGGCAACCCCACCTTGCTATCTGGTTCAAACTGGAATCTTGAATCTTGAAACTGGCAGTTCTTTGGAACTTCGGCTGGAAGCCCCCTCGGAGGTAACTTCCCGTCCGCGACGGTACGGACGCCTTTCCGGTTGAAATTGCAGCTGGATTTTGGTTTGGTATGCGCGCTCGTCCGCATGCCTGAACCCGTGTGGTACAAGCGGAAATAACCACTAAAGGAACACTTGGAATTCTATCGCCGGGCTCTCTTTCTCCTGTCCCTTTTCCTCGTGGTTTTTCCCTTCGCCGCCGTCGCCGCGACGAATGAAGTCGTCATTGTCGAATTGCAGGGTTCTGTCCAGGTCGCCGCGCCCGGATCCGACGAATGGAAGAGCGGCGTGGTCAAGCAAAACCTGTCGCCCGGCAACCGCGTTCGAACCGGACCGAACAGCCGCGTCACTCTGCGCTGGTCCAGCGAAAGCATCGTATCTTTCGGCGCCTCCTCCGAAGTCGAAATCCTGCCGCCGCTCAACGGCCAATCCGGTCTTCAACTCAACCGCGGAGTGCTTTCCTTCTTCAACCGTGACAAGCCGGGAAAAATCCGCGTGATTACACGCGGCGCAACGGCCGGTATCGAAGGCACCGAGTTTGTCCTCTCCGTCAGTGACGACGGCAAGACCACCATGTCCGTCATTGAGGGAAAAGTCACCTTCAGCAACGAACATGCATCGATCGTGCTCACCAGCGGCGAACAAGCCGTGGCTGAACCCGGCCAGGCTCCCGTGCGCACCGCCGGGTTCATCGCCAATCACCTCCTGCAATGGTGCTTCTATTATCCCGCCGTGCTTGATCTCCACGACCTGAACCTGAATGACGAGGAGAACAATGCCCTGGCCGATTCCATCGCCGCCTATCAGTCCGGTGATCTGCTCAGCGCCCTTGCGCGATATCCGGAAGGACGCGAACCCAGCTCCGATGCCGAGCGGGTATTTCGCGCCGCCCTGCTGCTTTCCGTCGGGCAGGTGGATCAAACCGAAGCCGTTCTGGCCGAGCTGCCCATCGACGCCGAATCCGCGCAACGCCTTGCGGCGGCGTTGCGTCTCCTGATTGCGGCGGTGAAACGCACGCCACACGTGCCGCTGACCAATCCCGAGCTGCCGACCGAACTGCTCGCGGCGAGTTACTATGAACAAGCACGCGCGGTGCGCGGGGATTCGTTGGAAACCGCGTTGGAATTTGCACGCGCCGCCACGTTGAAGTCGCCCGAGTTTGGATTTGCCTGGACGCGCCTCGCGGAGCTGGAATTCAGCTTTGGCGAAACCAAACAAGCAAACGCAGTACTGGAACGTGGGCTGGCGCTGTCCGCGCGCAATGCCCAGGCGCTGGCATTGAAAGGATTTCTCTTCGCCGCTGAAGACGAAACTGCGGAGGCCATTCGCTGGTTCGATCGCGCGCTGGAAATCGATTCCTCCCTGGCCAACGCCTGGTTGGGCCGCGGCTTGTGCCAGATTCGCCGCGGTGACGTCGCGGGTGGGCGCGAAGATTTGCTCGTGGCCGCAGCGTTGGAACCGCAGCGCGCGGAGCTGCGCAGCTATCTGGGCAAGGCGCACGAAACCGCCGGCGATTATGAACACGCGCAAAAGGAACTGGAGATTGCGGCCAGGCTCGATCCGCATCATCCCACGCCGTGGCTCTACTCGGCGCTCATTCACCAGCAGAACAACCAGGTGAACGACGCGATTCGCGACCTGGAAAAATCCCAGCAGCTGAATGACAACCGCAGCGTATATCGCTCGCAGCTGATGCTGAATCAGGATCACGCCGTGCGCAGCGCAAACCTGGCGCGCATCTACGCCGATGCCGGGATGGCGGACGTGAGCTTGCGCGAAGCGTCGCGCGCGGTGAGCTATGATTACGCGAATTACTCCGCGCACCTGTTTCTCGCGAACAGCTACGAGGCCATGCGCGATCCAAACCGGCTGAACCTTCGTTACGAAAGCCCGGCATTCACCGAATACCTGCTTGCCAACCTGCTGGCGCCCGTGGATGCCGGTCCGCTGTCGCCCGCCATTTCCCAGAACGAATATTCGCGCCTGTTCCACCAGAACCATTTCGGCTTCATCTCCGGAACGGAATACCTCAGTCGCGGCGCGTGGTCGCAGTCCTTCGCCCAATACGGCACGCTCGATTCCTTCAACTACAGCCTCGAAGGCATTTTCCGCACGGACAATGGCCAGCGCAAAAACAACGATTTCGAGCTGAAACAACTGGGGCTGTTCCTCAAACAGAGGATCACGCCGCAGGATCACTTGATGCTCGGCGTGAACTCCTTGCGATTTGAAACCGGCGACGTCAATCAGCGTTATCACCCGGACGACGCGCGGAAAGATTACCGGAGTTCAGAAGAACAAGTGCCGAATGTGCTGATCGGCTATCACCACGAATGGAGCCCGGGCATTCACACACTGTTGCTGCTCGGACGCCAGGTTGCGGATCTGGAAGGCAGCAGCACCAACGTGCCGGGCCTGATCTCGTTTTCCGACAACGGCCACCTGACGGGAGTCACGCCAACGACGAAGACCTTGGATTTCCGAATCGAGCAGGAACTCTACTCGGCCGAACTGCAGCAGATTTTTCAGACCGCTGACTTCACCACTGTCTTCGGTGGCTTGTATCAATACGAACCGATGCACATCCGCGATTACGAAACGACGGCGGATGACAAGTGGTGGCTGGTCAACAATCCGGAGTTGCGCGTGATTGCCAATGAACGCATGAACGTGACCCACGAGCGCGTAAGCCTCTACGGCTATCATTCGCATCAGGTGCTCGATTCACTGCTGCTCGTTGGGGGGCTTACGTATGATCAGATTCTGTTTCCCGAAAACTGGAACTCTGCGCCCGTGTCAGAAGATCAGGCGCGGCGCAGCCAGCTTTCGCCCAAGGCGGGTTTTATCTGGACGCCCGCGAAAGGCACGACAGTGCGCGGCGCTTACACACGGTCACTTTCCGGCACCAGCTTCGACCAGAGCTTCCGCATCGAGCCCAGCCAGGTCGCGCGCATCAACCAGGCGTTCCGCAGCCTGATTTCTGAATCGTTGAAAGGCGCCACGTCCGGCGCGCGCTTCGACACCTACGGGCTGTCGTTGGAACAGAAGTTCGACACTGGCACGTATCTGGGTTTGTCGGGTGAAATGCTCAGTTCGCAGCTGGACCGGAAGATCGGCACACACGTCCTATTCGATGCGCAATACGACGAGCCATTGCTAACCGATTTCCGATTGAGCGAGGAACTCGAATCGCGCGAACGTTCCCTGGTGTTCACGTTCGATCAGTTGCTCGGCAGCGAATGGGCGGCCGGAGCACGGTATCGGGTCACGCTGGCGGAGTTGGATACTCACATCAAAAACGATTTTCCATCCCCCTCAGATCACGTCGATGTGCCGCTGCGGGAAAATGACGAAAGCCTCCTCCACCAACTGGAGCTGCACCTGAACTTCAATCACGTTTCCGGCATTTTCGGCAGCCTGGAGGCGATCTGGTTTCGGCAGGAGAACGCCGAAGATCTCGCCAGCCAGCCAGGCGATGATTTCTGGCAGTTCAATGCGCTCGGCGGCTACCGCTTCTGGCAACGCCGCGCGCGTCTGGAAGTGGGTTTGCTCAATATCTTTGACCAGGATTACCGGCTCCATCCGCTGGTATGGCACGACGACCTTCCCCGCGGCCTCCTCGGCGCTGATGAGCGTGGCCGGGGTGCCCCAGGTGCCGCCGAAGACGGCCTGCGCGCCGTCGAAGGGGCGCGCGCCGGCGCCCTGGTCGCGGGCCAGCCACCCGCCGGCCGGCAGCGTGCCGCCCTCGACGGAGACGGTGGAGGCCGCGTCCAGCTTCCGCTGGTAGAGGGGGATCTCCTGGAAGAAGGTGCCGTTGTCGCCGGCGGGGCGCAGGCCCATGCGCTGCAGCTCGCGGGCGATGTAGGCGGTGCCC
>CAMLLE010000028.1 GCA_946480555.1 uncultured Verrucomicrobia subdivision 3 bacterium | reverse complement strand
GGCTGATGACGTCGCGGGGGAGAACGTCGCGGTCGCCATAGACTTCGTTGCCGATGCGCCATGGCTTGCCGTCGCCGCCCAGGCCGCTGCGGCCGATTTCCAATGAGCGCAGGCATTTTTGCAGGCTTTCCTTGAACGTGCGGCCAATCGCCATCGCTTCACCCACGGATTTCATCTGCGTGGTCAGCGTGGGATCGGCTTGCGGGAATTTCTCGAAGGCAAACCGCGGAATCTTCGTGACGACGTAATCAATGGTCGGCTCGAAGCTGGCGGGGGTTTCGCGCGTGATGTCGTTCTTGATTTCGTCGAGCAGGTAGCCGACGGCGAGCTTGGCGGCGATCTTCGCGATCGGAAATCCAGTGGCTTTGGATGCGAGAGCCGAGCTGCGGCTGACGCGCGGGTTCATTTCAATGATCACCATGCGGCCGGTGTTGGGATCGACGCCGAACTGGATGTTCGAGCCGCCGGTCTCGACGCCGACGGCGCGGATCACGGCGAAGCTCTGGTCGCGCATGATCTGGTATTCCTTGTCGGTGAGCGTCTGGATCGGCGCGACGGTGATGCTGTCGCCGGTGTGGACGCCCATGGGATCGAAGTTCTCGATGGAGCAGATGATGACGCAGTTGTCGGCCTTGTCGCGCATCACTTCCATTTCGTATTCCTTCCAGCCGAGGAGCGATTCCTCAACGAGGATTTCCGAAACGGGCGAAAGCTCCATGCCGCGCTTGGCGATCTCTTCGAACTCGTCGCGGTTGTAGGCAATGCCGCCGCCAGTGCCGCCGAGCGTAAACGCTGGACGGATGATCAGCGGGAAGCGGCCGATTTTCTCCGCGACGCCGCGGGCTTCGTCCATCGTGTGCGCCGTGCCGGAAATCGGGACGTCGAGCCCGATGCTGAGCATGAGCTGCTTGAACGCTTCGCGGTCTTCGCCTTTGTGAATCGCTTCGGCTTTGGCGCCGATCATCTCAATGCCGTGGCGGATCAAGGCGCCGTTTTTGTGCAGCGCCATGGCGGTGTTCAGTGCGGTCTGTCCGCCGAGCGTGGGCAGCAGGACGAGTTTGCCCCTGGCGCCGAGCCGTTGCATTTCGGCCTTTTCGCGCACGATGATTTTCTCTACGGCCTCGGGCGTGATCGGCTCGATGTAGGTGCGGTCGGCGAACTCGGGATCGGTCATGATGGTGGCCGGATTCGAGTTCACGAGGACGACGCGGTAGCCTTCTTCCTTGAGGGCTTTGCAGGCCTGGGTGCCGGAATAATCGAATTCGCAGGCCTGGCCGATGATGATCGGGCCAGCGCCGATGATGAGGACGCTATGGATGTCGGTGCGCTTGGGCATAGTTCAAACGCCGGAGAGTGAATCGGAATTCACCCGCCAAGTGAAGGAAAAAGGGCCGCGCGAAAACCGGGACGAAAGGGGAGGCGGCCGGGTGAACGAATCCGACATCGAACACCCTGAATCCACGGTGCTGCTAAGCGGCGTTTGATCGCCGTTTCGATTCTTAATCGTCCGCGCCTACGTTCGCGCAAGGGCTGCTGACGATTACTCAGCGGCGGGAGTTTCCGCTGCCTTCGGCTCCTCTTTCTTCTCCTCGTCGCCCCTGGCTTCCGGCGCTTGCTTCGCGGCTTTGGCGATTTCCTCAGCGGGCAGGATGATGGAGGTCAGGTTCTGACGCAGGTTCGCCGTGCTGCCGCCGGTGCGGACCGCGCGCATGACGAAGATGCCGAGGAATTTCCCATCCAGCAAAAACGCTGGCGAGCCCAACGTGGTCGCACTCATGGTGCTGTCCGGAATGTAGAACGTGCGCGGCCTTTCAATGACGGCGGAAATGCGTTCGGCGGACACGGCGTAAGCCCGGCTCGCCGCGCGGTTCAGCCGGTTCAACGTGATCACTGGGTCGAGCACCTGGGCTGGACCAACCTTCGTGAGGTCCACGCAGGGCATGGAATTCGTGAGCTTTGATTTCGGCCGGATGAAGGCAAGATCGAGATCCTTGTCGCGCAATACGATTTCCGCGGGCAGCTCCGTGCTGTCGTTCAACAGGATTTTGATGTCGCTCACTTCAATCTCCACTTTGTAATCATCCGACAGTCGGCGATACATTTCGGTCGGATCGCACGCCGAAAGCGCCAGCACGGTGAGGCCGGAAGGATCGACGACTGTGCCGGTGATCTCCTGACGATTCTCGTTGGCGCGGCCGGACGAGCTGGCTTTGACCACGACCTGCACCGTGACGACGGCGTGCTGGTTTTCCTTCAAGATCGCGCGGCCTTTTTCAGCCAGTTCATCGGCGCGGGAACTGGCGGCGAAGCTCAGCAGTGAAAATCCGAGTGCGAGAGTGAGAATCCGTTTCATAAATCCTTCCTTGTGTTTCAGCTTTTCCAGTTCGGTTCCATTTCCAAAAACAGCGTGCGAATACCGCGCAGCACCTTGATCACGACCACCGTCTTGCGGGACGCCGCCACTTGTTCCATGGCCTGGCGCAGGCCATCGACGTTGGAGATCGTTCCACCATCCACCTGCAAAATCAAATCGCCGATGTAGAGGCCGCCCAGTTCTGCCCAGCTGCCGGAACGGACGTCTTCCACCAGCGCGCCCGCCTGTTGGTTGTCCCATTGTTCCTGCGCGGCGTCAAAGAACGAAACGTCGCGCACGGTGAACTCAAATTCCTCGTTGCGATATTTCTTCATCTCACGCTGGAGGCGGGGGGAACGGACCAGTTCCACGTTGATGTTGGTCTTGGTGCGCTCGCGCAGGATCGCGAGTTCCACGGTTTTGCCGACATCGTATTGCCGGATCAACGTGCGCAATTCGTCTTCGTGTTCGGCGGCGCCGGCGGTCAGTTTTTCGCCATCGACGGCGGTGATGAAATCGCCCGGCTTCAATCCAGCCTTGGCTGCGGTGCTGTCGGCGTAAACGCGCGTGATGTAGAAGCCGCGCAAGTTCAGATCGCCCAGTTCGCGCGCGATGTCCCGGCTGATCACCTGGGTTTCAACGGGCAGCCACGCTTTGGTGACTTCGAGGCCGGGATCCTTCAGTTCCTGAATGCCGACGCGAACGACAGCGAGATAACGCGCGGCGCGGCGCTCAAACGTGGCAATGACCGGGACGCGCTCCTTCTTTCCCGCCGTGGCTCGTTCCGTGAACTCAATCAAATCCTGCACGCGGCGAATTGGCGTGCCGTTCACTTCAATCAGCACGTCGCGGGATTCAATCGCCGGTTTGGATTCGCCGGCTGGACCACCCGCGCGCACTGAGGTGACCAGCACGCCGTCTTGATTGGCACGTTTCATTTCGCGTGCGGCCAGCGGCGAGATGTTGCGCACGGTCAGCCCCCATTGCTTGAGTTCCTGTTGCTTCGGGAAAATCTCGCCGCGTTCCACGGGAACGATCGTTGTCTTTTGCTCCTTCCCCTCGCGCAGGAAAACGGCGGGAATTTCTTTGCCGATTTCCAGGCTCGTGCTGAGCTTCATGAACTCCGGCATCTGTTCGTCAAACCGGACGTTGACCGGCTGCGAATTCAACTCCGTCAGAAGATCGCCGGCCTGCAATCCGGCGCGGCTGGCGGGAGAATCTTCCATCACGCCGCCGATCAGCACGCCGCGCTGGTCCTGCGATCGTTTGAACAACGGCTGCACGTCCAGCCCCAGCCAGCTCCGCTGCACGATTCCGTTTTTGATCAGCTCCAATGCGACGCTCCGGGCGAGGTTGCCGGGGATGGCGCCGCTCAGGCCGTAGCTGATTTCATTGATGCCGACGATGCGGCCGCGGAGATCGACGAGCGGTCCGCCGGAATTTCCGCCATAGATCGCGGCGTCATGAGCGATCCAGCGCACCAGAGCGCCGACGTTTTCGCCATCCAGGCGCAACTGGTTGCGTCCGCCGCCGAATCGCGGCATGACCATTTCCGTGTTGCTGATGATTCCGAGCGTGACGGATTGAGAAAGTGCCATGGGGCTGCCCATCGCCAGCACCGAGTCGCCTACGCGCAGCAGCGAAGAATCTCCGAACTCGACGAGACTGAATTCGCGGCCCGTTTCACCACGCAGCTTGATGACGGAAATGTCAGTGAGGGGATCAGTCCCGATCAGGTCAGCTTCGACTTCTTCCCGATTCCATAACGTGCAGAAGATGCGGCGTGCGTGGCCGGCAACATGGTGATTGGTGATGATGTAGCCGTCCTTGCTGATGATGGCACCGCTGCCGACGCCCTGCTCTTTCATTTCGCGACCGTCGCCGAATTCAGCGGAGACAACGCGAATCCGCACCAGCGCCGGCCGGACGATGTCGATGGCCGAATCGATTTCGGATTTCTGCGCGGAGGCGACCGAAGCGGATTTGAGATTGGAACAGCTGGGCCCAAATGCGAGCAGCGACAGAATGAAGACAATCCGGGTCAGGGAAAGAAAATCAGCTCGAGGCATGGCGACCTTGTAAAGGAAAGCCTGCGCCAAGCAAAGCTCCGAGTGAATGAGCGCGCCAGTCCGAGTTTCGAGGAAAGTCCGGGAACTTGCGAAGGTTCGCCGCGCGCCAAACCGTTTCGGAACCGATTTACGCGGCGGCTTTGTCGGCCTTGCGACGGAGCAGCGGCTTCGATTCGCCGGTCACAACCGTTTGCGTGATCTTCACATGCGTGATGTCGTCGTTGTTGGGCACGTCGTACATCACGTCGAGCATCAAGCGTTCGAGCAGACTGCGCAACGCGCGGGCGCCAGTGCCTTTCTTGATCGCCTGGGCCGCCAGTTCGCGCAGCGCATCGGGCGTGAATTCCAATTCCACGCCTTCCATCGCCATGAGCTTGCCGTATTGCTTGGTGAGCGCGTTCTTGGTGTCGGTGAGAATGGAAACGAGCTGATCTTCCGTGAGTTCGCCCAGCACCGTGACCATGGGCAAACGGCCGATGAACTCGGGAATGAAACCGAAGCTCAGCAAATCCTCTGGTTCCACGTATTGCAGGATTTCCTGACGGTTGATGCTCGCCGTCTTGTATCCCTGTTCCGCTGCGCGAAAGCCCATGACGTTGTTGCCGAGGCGGCGTTGGATGATGCGATCCAATCCGACAAACGCACCGCCGCAGATGAACAGAATGTCCGCCGTGTTGACGCGAATGTATTCCTGCTGCGGATGCTTTCGGCCGCCTTGCGGAGGAACATTGCAGACGGTGCCTTCAAGAATCTTGAGCAAAGCCTGCTGCACGCCTTCACCGGAAACATCGCGCGTGATCGAAACGTTCTCCGTCTTGCGGGAAATCTTGTCGATTTCGTCGATGTAAACGATCCCGCGCTGTGCGCGCTTCACGTCGTAATCGGCATTTTGAAGGAGGCGGAGAATGATGTTCTCCACATCTTCACCGACGTAGCCCGCTTCCGTCAGCGTCGTCGCATCTGCGATCGCGAAGGGCACATCCAGAATTTTCGCCAGCGTCCGCGCGAGCAAGGTTTTGCCCGAGCCGGTCGGCCCGATCATGAGGATGTTGCTCTTCTCGATCTCAATGTCTGAATGCGGTCCCGCGGGAGGCAGGGCGGCGGGAGTTTCTTTTGCGTCCTGCTCGTCCGGCGTGGCCGTCGGCTCCTGCAGGATGCGTTTGTAATGATTGTGAACTGCGACCGAGAGCGTCTTTTTCGCGTGCTCCTGCCCGATGATATGCTTGTCGAGCTGGCGCTTGATCTCCGCCGGCTTCGGCACCTGCACGCGAATCTTCGGCTTCTTCGTCTGCTGCGAGAATTCCTTGTCGAGGACGTTCTTGCAGAGCACGACGCAGTTGTCGCAGATGTACACGCCGGGGCCGGCGATCAGTTTCTTGACCTCTGCATGGGATTTCCCGCAGAAGCTGCACAACGTGATATTCGTCGGGCGCGCCACGATTATTCTTTCTTGTCGATGAGAGAGGTCGCGCGTTCAGCGAGACCGGGAATTTCCTTCCGGGACTGGACGACCTCATCCACGAGCCCGTAAGCCTTGGCTTCCTCGGCGCTCATGAAGTTGTCGCGATCGCAGTCTTTTTCCACCTGATCGATCGATTTGCCGGTGTGCTTGGAAATGATCCCGTTCAGGCGTTGCTTCAGCTTGAGCATGTATTTGACACGGATTTCGACATCGCTCGCAGGGCCTTCAGCACCACCCAACACCTGGTGGATCATGATGTTGGAATTCGGCAGCGCATAACGCTTGCCCTTTGTGCCACCGCAGAGCAGCACCGCGCCCATGCTGGCGGCCTGGCCGATGCAGTAGGTGTTCACGTCGCACGTGAGAAATTGCATCGTGTCGTAAATCGCGAGACCCGCCGTGACGCTGCCGCCGGGAGAATTGATGTAGAGATGAATGTCCTTCTTGGGATCGGTCATTTGAAGGAACAGGAGCTGTGCAATGATGAGGTTGGCCACCATGTCATCGACCGGCGTGCCGAGGAACACAATGCGATCGACCAGCAAACGGGAGTAAATGTCATAACCGCGCTCGCCCCGGCCGGTTTGCTCGACCACCATTGGCACTAGGAAATTTTGCATAGATATAATCTCTGGTGGGCAACCTAATGGACGCCCCATGGCAGGTCAAGCGCCTCGGCTGGATGGAAAATCGCCTCGGTGAAAGGGCTTGAAAGCGAGCCGTGAAGCCCGGGGAGCAATGGCGAAAAACATGGCGCCGCTCGGTTCGCCCATTAAGTATTTGCCCATGAAATTCGCCATCGAGCATCTCGGACTTCCCGCGCGCGATCCTGAAGCGCTGAAGAACTGGTACGTGAACGCGTTCGCTGCGGAAGTGGCGTTCGCCAATGGCCAGACACCGCCCATGTTTCTGCTGCGGTTGCCCGGCGGCGTCATGATCGAAATCTACGCCGGCGATTTCGCAGTAAATGAAACCGCGAACAACAAATTGAACGGCTGGCGGCATGTGGCGCTGCGCGTGGAATCCATCGAGGCCGCGAAAGCGGAACTGGAAAAGCGCGGCGTGAGTTTCACTGAAGAGATCAAACCCGCCGGCGGTGGTGGCCGCGTTCTCTTCTTCTCCGATCCCGAAGGCAATCTCCTGCACTTCGTGGAACGCTCCGCCGATTCGCCAGTGCGGTGAAACGCTTTGCGGAACCAGGGCAAGGTTCGCCGAGATGGAATCTTAAACGATGAGTTCAGCTCGAACCCTTTTCGTAAAAGCTTCCGTGGCGTCCGTGTGTTCCGTGGTTGAAATCCCTTAACGCGGAGACGCGGAGAACGCAGAGTTCGCAGAGCGTTCTCAGCGTCCCTTTGCGTTCTCCGCGCTTCTGCGTTTTTCCCAAAGAAAAACAAATGCCGGGGCGAAATCCTGTGGCCGCTCCGACAGCCAGCGATTCAGATGCTCAGTTGAGAACCAGCCGCCGCAGTCGATCTCCTCCGCGTTCAACGTGAATGGCCCTTCCGATTCGCAGCGATAAAGCCAGACGAATTCCTGTTCCGTTTCAGCGCAGGCATCGATCTTGAACAAACGTTCGGGCGCTTCCGCGAGCTTCAGCCCGATCTCCTCTTCCAGTTCCCGCACTGCGCTGGTGTCGTAATCCTCACCGGAATCCACGTGTCCGGATGCGGACGAATCCCAAACACCCGGATGCCGGTCCTTCTTCATCGAACGCTTCTGAAGGAAAAGTTCGCCGCGTGAGTTGAACACGAAAATATGCACCGCGCGATGAAGCAGCCCGAGACGATGCACTTCGCTGCGCGGCCGGCTGCCGATCACTTCGTCGCGTTCGTTCACCACGTCAAAAATATCTTCAGGCATAGCAGGTTCACCAAGATGCGCGGACACGCTGGCTTCGAGCAACCCAATCAAATCGGCATCCATCAACTCAAACTCGTCAGGAATCCTCAGGCAAAAGCATGGCTTCTCGGCCAGGGCTTCGCCGAATCGTTCCGCAAGAATCTCTTTGTGCCGTTTCTCCATCACCAAAATCACGTCGGCCCAGCCGATCAAGCCTGCGCTGGCCTTCACGCGCGCGGTTGGTTCTGTGCCGGCGGAACGAACTTCCCAATGCGGATGCTTCGCGAAGGCCATCTCCGCGGTAAGGCTTCGACGCCGATTCCGGCTGCACACGAACAGCAACTTCAAGCGCGAGCTCTTCAATGGAGGATCTTCGTCAGTTCAACAAACTGCTCCAGGCTCAATTTCTCCGCCCGTTCCTGCGGTGAAATGCCGAGGCTTGCAAACGCCGCCGAAAGCTTCTCCAGCGGCCAGTTTTGTTTCAGCAGTTTCAGCATCATTTTCCGCCGCTGCGAAAAGGCGAGCTTCACCAACCGCGTGAACGTCGGACACTGTTCCGCGGCGAGCAACGGCTCTGGACGCCGCATCAGGCAAACGCACGCGGAATCCACGCCGGGCTCGGGAAAGAAACAGCTCGACGGAATCTTGAACATGCCGCGCGGCTCGAAGTCGATTTGCACGAGCAACGTCAGCACGCCGTAGTCGTCGTCGTCCGCTTTCGCCATCAACCGGCGCGCAACTTCCAATTGCAGCGTCACCACGAGGCGTTCGGGTGAACGTCCGCCTTTCGCCAGCTCCACCAGGATCGGTGATGCGACGGAATACGGCAGGTTCGCGACGAGCTTCCAGTCGCGCCAATCGCGATCTTCTCGCTCCAGAAGCCGGAGGGCGTCGTCGTGCAGCAGGTTCAGATTGCTCGTGCCATCCGCCCCATTCAGTTGAAAGCGTTCGCGCAGGATTTCAACCAGCCGTTGATCCTTCTCGATTGCGAGCACTTCACCGGCGCGCGGGAGCAACAACTCCGTCAATGGTCCGAGCCCGGGCCCGATTTCCAGAACCTTATCGGTCGGCTTCAGCTCCGCCATGGCGACGATGCGCTGCAATTGATGCTCGTCGTGGAGGAAGTTTTGTCCCAGCGATTTCGTGAGCTGGACGTTGTCCCGCGCCAGCAGTTCCCGCATTTCCGAAAGCCTCATGATCCGTGTGAATCCGTGTTCATCTCTGGTTAAGAACTTCCGTCAGCGCCGCGAGCGTTTCCGCAAGTTGCGCCTTGGTGATCGTCAGCGGCGGCGTGAAGCTGATGACGTTTCCGTGTTCACCTTCCGGGAGCAGGATGTAGCCGCGATGCAACATCCGCTTGATCGCGCCCAGCGCTGCGTCCGTCGCCGGCTTCCCGGCTTCCGAGCGCAATTCCAGTCCAGCCATCAAACCCAATCCCCGCGCGTGCAGCTGCAAACCCACCAGCGGCAACAGCGCGTTCAATTCGTTCAATAGAAACAAGCCAAGCGCAGCGCTGCGTTCCGCAAGATCGTCCGTTTCAATCTCCGCAATCTGCGCCAGCGCCATCGCGCAACCGACCGGATGCCCAAGAAACGTGCTGGTGTGAATCGCTTCCCCCGTTGACGCAGGCCACGCGTGATCCATCACGTCCGCGCGCCCGACGCAGGCGGACATCGGAAATCCGCCGGTCATTGCTTTGCCCAGGCAGATCACATCGGGAACCACGCCGGCGTGTTCGCACGCGAACCATTTTCCCGTGCGACCGAAGCCCGTGTAAATTTCATCCAAAATCAGCAACGCCTTGTGTTGATCGCAAACGCGCCGGAGCAGCGGCAGGAATTCGCGCGGCGGAACATTGATGCCGCCGCGAGCTTGAACGGGCTCGACGAGAATCGCGCCGATGCTGCCGCGGCGAAACTGGCGTTCGATTGCCTGCTCCAAAATCGGAAGATCGACGGCGCGCGTGGGGAATTGGACGAAGCTGGCGAATTCCTTCAGCTGCGCGCGAAAGGGATTGCGGAAGTGGTCGCGGTGCGTGGCGTTCAGCGCGCCATAGCCAAGGCCGTGATAACCGCCGTGAAAAGCGATCACGCCGTGTTTGCCGGTTGCGAGCAATGCAGTCTTTAAAGCGGCTTCCACGGCTTCGAAACCGGAATTGCAGAAGATGGTTTTGCCATGCTCCGATCGCGATTCGGCTGACCAGCGTTCGAAGGTGAGGCGGCTCAGCTGCCGCGCTAATTCGGCTTTGCGAGCGTGCGGATGCACATCCCCCATGGCATGCACGAGTGAGCCGAGCTGTTTCTTCGCGGCTTCCACGACACGCGGGTTCGCGTGGCCGGCGGCGGCGACGCCAAAGGCTGCGGTCAAATCCAGATACTTCTTGTCCTCCGCGTCCCAGACATGTACGCCTTTTGCCCTTTCCCAAACGATCGGCCAGGAACCGTCCGCTTCCGTGAACAGCACGTTGCGCGATTCGTAGGCGCGGAGCAGATCGAGCGTGTCGCGGGTGGTCATTGGCGAAGGGAAGTTCCGAACTCCAGGTTCCCAAGCTCCGAAGGAGCGAAAGCCAGTAGCCACGGGTGAAGCAAAGCGAAACCCGTGGACAAAACACAAAAACACGATGAGCCCTGAAGGGGCGGCAGAAGCCGTCGCCCGCTTCGGGGCGAAGATCGAATCAGGCCACCGCTCCACGGGTTTCGCTTCGCTTTACCCGTGGCCACCTGCCGGCACTCTTTCAGAATGCAGCTTGCGCTTCGCGCTTCCTTCACACTTGGAACTTGGAACTTGGAAGTCTGCATCTCAAACGCCTCGCTGTTCCGGCGGCCAGATGATCTTGTGCATCTGCAGTTGAAACCGCACCGGCAAAGCATCCGCGACGATGCGTTCGACCAACTCCTGGCGTGTGATCGACGTCTGTCCGGCAGGAAAGCGTTTCAACGATTTGTCCTGCTGCTCCGGCGCGAGCGGATGAATCCACGAGAACAACAGCGGACAAATGCTGGCCAGCGAATGCGCCTGAAGTTTTGCCTTCGCCCATTCGTAGTCCTCACGCGTGCCGATCACGAACTTGATTTCGTCCGTGCTTTTCAGGTGCGGAATGTTTTCCCAACGATTGCGCTCCACTTCGCCGCTGCTCGGACACTTCAAATCCATGATCCGTCGCACGCGAGGATCCACTGGCGATATGTCGTGCGCGCCGCTCGTTTCGAGCAACACAGTGAAGCCGTCATCGCAGAGTTGCTCCATCAGCTTCAGGGAATTCCTCTGCAGCAGCGGTTCGCCGCCGGTCAGTTCCACCAACGGCAGGCGATGATGGAGAGTTGAGGATGGAGGATTGGTCGGCTGAAGATTTGCGATCGACCATTTGCCATCGCCATAGGCGGCGGCAATGCCGTGGACTTCGGCGCGGGCTTCTTCCAGCGTTCGCTTCGAGCCTTCGGTGAAAGCGTACGCAGTGTCGCAATAGGAACAGCGGAGATTGCACGCGGTGAGCCGGACGAACACGCACGGCAGCCCGGCGAAGGTGCTCTCACCTTGCAGGCTGAGGTAAATCTCGTTGATGACGAGCGTCTCGGACATGCGCGAACTCTACGGCTGGAGCGAAGGAGAGGAAAGCCTTTGAACAGGTGCGACTGCGTGGGCGGCCTTTCTGGAGAGCGCCGCCATTCTCGATTGAAGTGTGCGGCGCTCGCCAGAGACGCCGCTCCGAAATTACGCCACCGCGGCTTCCTTCGGCGCGGCTGCCAGTTTCTCAAATCCCCAGCGCAGCATGCGTTCCGTGGTTTCCCACGAGATGCACGGGTCGGTGATGGAGACGCCGTAACGCAGGTCGGCCTTGTTGGTCGGAATCGGCTGCGCGCCTTCGCAGAGAAAGCTCTCGATCATTGCGCCGATCAGCGATTTGGTTCCGCCAACGCGTTGTTCGATGATGCTTTTCCAGACGTCTTCCTGGCGCGCGGGTTGTTTGCCGGAATTCGCATGGCTGCAATCCACCATCAACACAGGTCGCAGCTTCGCCTGGGTCAGCTTCGCTTCCGCCTCCGCGATGCTCTTCGCATCGTAATTTGTCTGCGCGCGGCCGCCGCGCAGGACGACGTGTCCGTCCTGATTGCCAGTGGTACGGACGATGCCCGTGAAACCGTCTTGATCGATGCCCAGAAAGCTGTGCGGCGTGCGCGCGGAATACATGGCATCAACGGCGATCTGCAAACTGCCGTCAGTGGCGTTCTTGAAACCAACCGGCATCGAGAGGCCGCTGGCCAGTTCGCGATGCGTCTGGCTTTCTGTGGTGCGGGCACCAATGGCGGCCCAGGAAATCAGGTCGGCGATGTATTGCGGGATGATCGGATCGAGAAACTCGGTGGCAGCGGGCAAACCCATTTCCGTGATTTCGAGCAACAGCCGGCGCGCGATCTTGAGACCGGATTCAACGTCCTGGGTGTTGTCGAGATGCGGATCATTGATCAGGCCTTTCCAGCCGATCGTTGTGCGCGGCTTTTCGAAATAGACGCGCATGACGATTTCCATCTGGCTGGCGAACTCCTTGCGCAGCACGGCGAGCTTCCCGGCATACTCCAGCGCGCTTTTCGTCTCATGAATCGA
>CAMLLE010000027.1 GCA_946480555.1 uncultured Verrucomicrobia subdivision 3 bacterium | reverse complement strand
GGTTGGCGGTCACAGACCAAAACTTACTCTGGTCTGGCGCGCCCAGATTCTGAGCAGAGGCGTTCTGAAGAGCGGAGGCGCCCACGGCGGCCATTCCGATGGAAACAACAATTTTGTTCATAGTCATTAAGCGTTTACACCCGAGAGGCAGTGCCCACAGTAAAACGGCAACCTTGTAGCTGAAAATCGATAAAGCTGTCAACCGATTCTTCCAGCACCTCCCGGTCAATCAAACTACATCCTGTTTTCGGTTCAATCACTTCTTTCAGAGAACTATACGGACCCGCCGCTCCACCCAATCCCATCCCTTCGGCTGAACCATAGACCCCGATCCGCGTTCATTGTTCAAACTTCTTGCGGCAAGTCAACTCACCGAGTGATTGAATCGCGCGGAATATTGATGACCTGCCCCGGCCGCATCCGGCGCGGATTCAAAGTCGGATTTGCCGCCGAAAGCGCGCTCAGCCTGACGTTGTATCGACGTGCAATGCTCGCCAGCGTATCGCCCGATTGGATGACGTGCGTGGTTGCCACTGCAGCTGGAACGCGTATTGAAACAGGATTGGAGCGAATGACCGGAGATGCAGGCAGAGCTGACCCGACTGGGTTTGCCGAGGGATGGATGGGAATCATCGGCGGATTCGTCGGCGGCGCCGGACGCGACGCAATGTAGAACTTCAGCCGATCATTTTCTTCCTTCAACCGCTTGTTCTCGTCCAGCAACTGCTCGAACTGTCGTTGCATGCTCGGCGCGATCGGCAAGGGCCAGACCGTTTTGGCCAGGTCCTGTTTGCAGTTCATGATCCGTTGCCGAATCACTTCGACATTGTCGGAGCCCGGGCGAAGTCGCAGGTAACGCTCGTAATGGTAAATCGCCGCCGCCGGATCGGATTCCTTTTCCTCGTAAAGCCAGCCCAACTGCGAATGCGCCTTCGAGTTTCGCGGGTTCACCTCAAGCGCCTTCTCAAATTCCTCGATCGCCCCCCGGTAATCCATCGTGTTGATCGCCTTCTTCCCCTCAAGGAAATGCGGTTCCTTCTCTTCATCAAACTCGCTTGAACCCGTCGGCACGCAGCCAGCCATTCCTGCGATGAGCAGGACGGCGGCGAGCAGGCGGGCGACGCGGACGGTCATGGGGCGAAGCTAAACGAAGCATCTGGCACGTGCAATATGACTTGCGACAACTCGCGCTACGAAGGCTTCTGAAACGGGTTCTTGGGTTTGGACGGCTTGGCAGAGACTTCACCGGATGGCTTTGGATCAAAGGGATTCGTTCCCGGCTCCCCACATTCCGTGCGCGGCAACTTCTGCGTGGCACCGATCCAAAAGGTAATCCCCATCAGCCAATGCACGCCATGGATGCCAAGCAATTCGATCAACCCAATCGCACCGACGCCGTAGAAAAAGATTCCCGCCGTCATCAGCAAACCGGCTGGCAGCAATGCCGCCCCGGCGATCTTCCAACTTCCGCCAACCGAAAGCTGCCGGTTGGAAAAAAAAGCGATCAGCCACGTTGGAAAAAAATATAACGTCGCCAACACCCACCAAGCGATTAGGAGCCCGATGGATGTCGCCCCGAAAACAATCCACAACATCGGCACACGCCAGGCGCCCCACCATGGCTCAAGCCTCGGCTTGTTGAAATCGACGATCCAGCCGTCGGTGGCGTAATCCCGCTGCCAGAAGCCGAACAGGGAAAAGATCCGCACGTCACGGGCGCCAAATTCCACCTGAATGTGCGCCGGAACGCGAATCGTTCCGCCGTGATTCAGATCCACGTTGAAGGCGAGAAAGGAATTCTCCGAAAGCAGCTTCGGCGAAGCATCGGTCCACGTGAGCTGTCCACCCCGGATTTCGCCCGAATCAGGTAGCTGGTCGATGGCTCGCTCGACAACCGGCCGCCAGGCTCGATTCAAAAACCAGACAACTGTTCCCGCCGTGGTCAGGGCGAATACCAGTTGAAACAACAGCAGCCGTGTCAGCGACGTTCGGGCGAATGCCGCCACGCCGCCGAATGTAAACGGCTGCCACGCGGAATTCAGCTTGAGCCAGTCGCGAATCATGATCAGACAACCGGCAGTGAAAACAAAAAGCCCGATGAGTCAAACATTCATCGGGCTTCCTCAAAATTTGAAGCTTACTGCTGCGGGGCCGGCGGCGCACCGGCGCCGGGCTGCTCGGGATTCTGTCCCTGCGGCGGCTGGAGGATCAGCGGCACGGGATAACGCAGCTTCATCACATCATCGACGAGCACTTCAACGTAGTAGGTTCCCGGAACCTTGAATTCGACCTGACCGAACACCGTGACGTTCGTGGCATGCAGATTCGCGTCCTGCAACGCGAACTTCACTTCGCCTTTGCGCAGCACAGTCGTTTGATCCGGAGCGATCAACCGCACGTTCTCAGTGAACTGGCCGATGCCAGCCGTCCAGCGATTGAACACGCTGAGCTTGAGCGCAACGACCGGCAATTGCGGCACGCGGATGAAATTAATGACGCCGACGAGAAAGAAATTGCCGGTGATTTCCTGGCGGATTTCTTCGCACAACAGCGAGCATTGCAGGTCGGGTAAAATTCGGGTGGGTTGCATTCTTCTTTTGGTTTCGAGTTTAGGTTTCGGGTTCCGAGTTGAGCCTGAGCACGTTCACGTCACGAAACTCAAAACAACAAACCCGAAACTTCGTTCAATCATTTCAAAGTCATTTCCGCCGCGCGAACCGTGTTCTGCATCAGCATCGCAATCGTCATTGGACCCACGCCACCAGGATTGGGCGTAATCTTTCCAGCGATTGGCTGAATGGCGGCGAAGTCCACGTCTCCGACCAGCTTGGTGCCCGTCTTCGATGTCGCATCAGGAACGCGATTCACACCCACATCGATCACCACCGCGCCAGGCTTCACCATTTCCGCCTTCACAAACTCCGCCACGCCCATCGCAGCGATGATGATGTCCGCACGCCGGCAATGCGCCTTCACGTCGCGCGTCGCAGAATGGCAGAGCGTCACCGTCGCGTTTGCGCCCTTGTCTTTCTGGCACAGCATCGCAGTCATCGGTTTCCCCACGATGTTTCCGCGACCGAGCACGACCACTTCCGCACCGCTGGTGTTCACGTTGGTGCGAATCAGCAATTCGCGGATTCCCGCTGGCGTGCAGGGATGAAATCCTGTCGGATCGCCCAACATCAACTTCCCAACGTTCACGGGATGAAAACCATCCACGTCCTTTTCGGGAAGGACCGTGGAATAAACGACGGCCTCGCGAATCTGCTTGGGCAGCGGTGCCTGGACGAGAATGCCATGCAGCCGCCGATCCGCATTCAACTTTGCGATCAACTGAAGCAACTCTACCTCGCTGGCGTTTGCGGCCAGAACATGCGTCTCAGAGAAAATCCCCAGATCGGCGCATGCCTTCTCCTTGCGACCCACGTAAACCTTGGAGGCGGGATCTTCGCCCACGCGCACAAACGCCAGCCCAGGCTGAACGCCGCGCTGTTTCAACGCTGCCACCCGCTCCGCCAGCTCTCCCAGCAACTGGGCAGAGATGGCCTTGCCATCGATGAGATTGCCCAGCGCCATTACTCGACCACGCGGATTTGCTGGATCGTGATGACCGGCGTGTTTTTCCAACGTTCGTCCAAGCCTTCTTCGCCCGTCACGATGATGTGCAGCCCTTTGTAGCGGCTCAGATCCAGGTTGGTTGAGGTGCTGAAGAGGTAATTGATCGCGCGAAGATTCTCCGGGCTGTAAAGCGCGTAATCCGTCGGCGCCTGAATGCTCAGCGTGCTGCGAACGATTCCCTCGCGCTGCACGATGCGCGGCGGCAGCGGTTCTTCAATGGCGGCAATCTCCGGCGCCGGTGTCTCCGTCGGAGCGTCGGTGATTTCAGGAGCAACCACTGGTGTTTCCGTGGAACCGATTTCCGGAATCTCGGTCGCTGGCGCAATGGCCGGAGTCTCAATCACGGTTGCCGGTTCGGTTGCGGCAATCTCCGGCGCTGGCGTGGGTTCGGAGACGATCGCAGGAGCGGCTTCCTGTTTCAGGTAAGAAGCAGCCACGAAGGCATACGCGTCCGCCGGAGCTTCGATCTGAATCCAATCGCCCTTTGCCTGCAGTTCGCGAATCGCTTGTCCCCGTTCGATCCGGCCAAGCACGCTGTAATTCTCACCCGGGCCGCCGCGGAGGTTCAGCCGGTTCGCCTTCACGGTCATCGCCGAGCGATCCACAAACGAACCATGCACCCAGACGGGAATGGAATCGGGCAGTTTGATCTTCGCCCAGACGGACGGCTCGTCCGGTTTTGAGTTCTTCAGCGCAACTTCTTCGATCACCGTCACCGGTTCGCCGTTGGTGAGTTTGCCGATCACTTCACCGATGAGGCCCGCTCGACCGCGGACATTGACGCGCCGGGCAGAAACGACTGCGGGACCAGGAACCAAGGGAACGGTTCGCAGCTCGCTGACAGAGGAAACTTTCGAAGCAGGCGCAGCTGCTGCGGCAGGCAAACCGGGAACACTGCTGACCGATGAAACCGCCGGCTGGTCAGCCAGAACGCTGGTTGAAATCATTGCCGCGACGATCGTCCAGACTTTCTTGTTCATATTTGCGCCAGTAGAGATTTAATCTCTGGTTCTGTCAATGTTCGCCATTTTCCGGGCTTCAGCTCACCCAATTTGATCTTCCCCACCTGCATTCGCACGAGCCGTTTCACGCTCAGGTTCTGGGATTCGAACAGGCGCCGCACCTCGCGATTCTTGCCTTCCGCAAGTTCCAGCTCCACGGTGCTGCGTTGCGAACTGGCAGAAACCAAATGCGCCTTCTCGGCTTTCAAACGCTCGCCCTGATGGAAAATCCCGCGCACGAACTTCTCCAGCATCGCCGGTTCGACGCGCCCGTCCACAGTCGCCACATACTTCTTCCGGACTCCGTAACGGGGGTGCGTCAGGCGCAGGGAGAAATCGCCGTCATTGGTCAGCAACAACAAACCTTCCGTGTCGTAATCCAGGCGGCCGACCGAATAAAGATTGCTCCATTCCTTGGGGAGCAATTCGTAAACGGTGGGACGCTCCAGTTCGTCTTTGCGGGAGCAGACGCAGCCGCGCGGTTTGTGCAGCGCCACGTAGAGCTTGCGCCTGACGCGGACTTCCTTGCCATCCACAGTCACCCGGTCGTGCAGCGGATCGACCTTTGATCCCAGCTTCGCGATTGGCTGGCCATTCACCTCCACGCGGCCAGCGGTGATCAACTCCTCACTGGCGCGGCGCGAAGCTACACCGGCATCGGCGAGGAATTTCTGAAGGCGAACGCTCACGGTTCGTTAAAAGGATAAAACGTTGAAGCGTTAAAATGCGAAGCAGCCACGAGTGGCCGCTTCAACGCATTCAATGCTTCAACGCTTTTAACGAGGAAAGCTCAAGCCTCCGGCTTGGTCTTGCGGAGACCGGTGATGCGGTCGCCGTCTTTCCACTGACCGCGCTTCTTGAGCAGTTCCGTGCGCTCAAAGCGCTTGAGCACATTCCGTTTGCCGCCCAAAGTGGCAGCTGCGCGCAGACTACGATGCTGTGACATAAATCAAAATTCGTTAAACGTTCGCCGCCCCCAGATCGAAAGCGGACGGTGCATATACCATGGCGGCAGAGCAAATGCCAATGGTTATTTTGGGATGATTCCGGGAGTTCGGGGAGTTCCGGAAGTTTCGAATATCCAGTTTCAAGGATGTTCAAATTCCATATCTCGATCGCCGATCAACCATTGGTTTGGAATTTGATCCTTGGAGCTTCCCGCGCGTCTCAATCACGCCGTCGATTGAACCGATTCCTCTCTCTCAAATTGTGCGCCCGGATGTCCTCCCGCACTCCCACCAATGCGTCCAGCACGGATTGGATGAAGTTTTGGCAGCTCGAAGCCAGGCCACCCATCGCAATCACCGTGTCGCGCTCGGCGTGATCGTCCGTGACCGCCAGCACTTCACCATACGGTCGATACAAGTGCGCGGCGCGTTCGATCATTGAATCCGCAGTCTGGCCAGCGCGCGAGAAGAGAACCTCCACCTGGTTCGGGTTGGATTTCGGTCTCGGTCCGCGCCGAGGCATTGAGCCGTCAAAGAAGACCGTGATCGGGGTGCCCGCCACGTCGTGATACTGCGTCAGCACGTAAATCAACTCATCGCGTGCTTCTTCCGAAAAGCGCGCCTTGCCGGGCGCGAGTTCCTCCCATTGATGCAGAAGGCTGTAGCCATCGACCAGAATTCGGACCAGTGCCATGCGAACAATTTACGGGGAGAAACTCCAATTCGGCAAATGCCGCGGAGCAGCGATGATCGCCGGATCTGGTGGCAATCGCGTGAAGACCGGCGGTCGCAGGCCGCCGCTACCCCGCTTGCTTCCGCTCAGCTTTGCGCCAGGCACGTTCGCGTTTGCGAATCTCGCCGCGCAACACTTCCTCGGCCGACCAACCGTTTTGCTGCGCCAGCTCGGCGAGTGCGAACAACGTTTCACCGACTTCGGCTTTGCTGCGCGCCAGCCTTGCCCTTACAGGTTGATGCAACCCCGCTTTGCGCGCCTTCTTGACGAGCTTCTCCGCACGCAGCAACGCGGGCAGGTGCGCCGGAATCCCATCGAGCGCCGACGGCCTTTCGTGCTTCGTCCCGTGTTTCTCCGCGCGCTTGATCTTTTCCCAGTTCGCCCAGACTTGATCCACATCCTTCACTTTCACGTCGCCGAAAACGTGCGGATGGCGCCGAATCAACTTCTCAGTGATGCGCCGCGCGACTTTCTCGAAATCAAACGCCTTGCGCTCTTTTGCAAGCTGGCAGTGAAAAACCACCTGCAGCAACAGGTCGCCAAGCTCCTCCTCCAGTTCGTGGTCGTCGCCCGCTTCGATCGCGTCGATCATCTCGTAAACCTCCTCCACCGCGTGCCAGCGGATGGAGCGATGATCCTGTTCGCGATCCCATGGGCAGCCTTTCGGCGAACGCAACTTCGCCATGACGCCGAGCAAATCCTGAATGGCCGAACTTTTCTTCTTCGCTTTCACAAAATCACGAGGTTGTCGCGATGCACCACTTCGACGCGTTGCAGCTGGCGCGAGCGGATTTCCTGCGCGCGAAAACCAACCAGCCCGCGCGCGAACTCCGTGCCGTCCAGGTCGCAAATGCGCACCACTTCGCCAGCCTCGAACTCGCCATCGCAGCGCGAAACACCGGGTGGCAACAGGCTCTTTCCGCCTTCGCGCAACGCCTTCTTCGCACCTTCATCCACAAAGAGCGCGCCTTTCGGATGATGAAAGAAGGCGATCCAACGTTTCCGCCCCTGCAGCCGCATCGGTTGCGCTTCGAACCAAGTACCTTCATCGTCTCCCGCCGTCACTCGCTCCAGAACGTCGTGCTTCCGGCCCGAGGCGATCACGAGCGGTATTCCGGAGCGCACGACGATTTTTGCCGCTTCAATCTTGGACTTCATCCCGCCTACTGCCGTGGCGCTGTCCGTTCCGCCGGCCATGGATTCAATCGCCCCGTCGATGTGTTCGATGTTGGAAATCAATTTCGCATCCGGCTGCCCAAAGTTCTGAATCACGCCATCGACGGTGGTGAGAATCACAAGCAAATCGGCGGGCATCAGCGACGCGACGAGTGCTGAAAGCTTGTCGTTGTCGCCGAACTTCAATTCGGTGATCGAGACCGCATCGTTCTCGTTGATGATCGGAACGACACCGCGGCTGAGCAGCGTGACCAGCGTGTTGCGCGCGTTGAGATGGCGCTCGTGATGTTCCAGATCTTCATGCGTCAGCAACACCTGCGCAACGACGAGGCCGTGCCTGGCGAAGAGCTGATCGTAAACCGCCATCAGCCGCGATTGACCCACGGCAGCGCACGCTTGTTTCTCGGCCAGCTCAGAGGGACGCGACGCGTAACCCAACGCGCCCATGCCAGCGCCGACGGCTCCGGACGTGACGAGCACGATCTCTCGGCCGGCTTTCCGCTGGGCCGCCATCTGCGCCACCAGCTGCTCCATCTGCACGAGATCCAGTTGCTTCCGGGTGTCGGTCAGGACACCGGTTCCCAGCTTCACCACGATTCGCGAGACATCTTTGAGCGACTTGCTCCGCATGGTTCGGGAAAATAGTGACAGCGCAAACAAACGTAAACCGGGAAGTCCGGCGACATCACGAGCCGTCGCTTGACTTCGTCGGAGACTCAAGGCAGAAGAACCGCCAAGGTGCGTGCGATCCCAATCAACAATTACGCGGCGTTCCGGCTGCGCGATGAAAATGGCTTTTCATTTAATGAGGATTCCCAGCCGCCCCCCGAACGTCTGCTTCAAGCCGTCTGGCAGCATCAACGCCTGCGGCGCGATCAGCTCGCAACCACCGACGGCGAACCACTGCGCATTCTGCATCCGGGATTCTTAAGCCGCGAAGGCGGACCGGACTTCCGCGGCGCAGTAATTCAGCGCGGCGCAGACGCGCCACTGAGCGGTGATATTGAAGTCGATCTTCAGGCGAACGGCTGGAAAGCCCACCGGCATGATCGTAATCCCGCATTCCAGAACGTCATCCTCCACGTCATCTGGAATGGTGTTCGCGCCGAAGGTTCGCCGCCAACGCTCACGCTCGAAGGACGGCTTGATGCGCCCATTCAGGAACTCGCGCTCTGGACAGATACCGAGCCCGCCCAATTGCTGCCGGAGGCGTGCCGCGGCAAATGTTGCGCGCCGTTCCAAAGCATTTCCGTCGAGCAACAGAAGCAGCTCTTGCGGGAGGCAGGCGAAGTTCGGTTTCGCTCCAAGGCTTCGCATTTGCAGGCGCGGGCGCGGCAGGCTGGCTGGGAACAAGCATTGTGGGAAGGGCTCTTCCGCGCGCTCGGTTACAAGCACAACAGCTGGCCCATGCAAAGCGTGGCCGAACTGAGATCGCGTTGGGCAGAATCAGACGGCGGCGTTGCCGCTTTGCAGGCGCGCGTTTTGGGAATCAGCGGCTTGCTTCCAGCCGAACTCACACGTGCGCGAACTTCCGCCGACGATTACCTGCGTTCGGCATGGCATCGATGGTGGCGCGAGCGTGAGCAGTTCCACGATTGCATCCTGCCGCGAACGGTCTGGCGGTTCCATGGTCAACGTCCGGCGAATCATCCGCAACGAAGGCTCGCGCTGGCGGCGCATTGGATTTCTGAAGGCAGCGTGCCGGAACGTTTGCAGCATTGGTGCACCGAGCAGATTCCGCAACGGCGCCTGCCGGACTCGCTGCTGAAAATACTCAACGTGCCCGCCGACGAATTCTGGAGCTGGCATTGGACCTTACGATCGCCACGGATGCCCGAGCCACAACCCTTGCTGGGTGCGGCGCGCGTTACCGACATCGCCGTCAATGCAGTTCTGCCGTGGCTGTGGATTCGCGCGGTGGAGGGAAAAAACCAGATGCTGCAACGAGCAATGGAAGATCGATTCAAATGCTGGCCTGCAGCCGAAGACAACTCTGTCCTCAAGCTGGCGCGACAGCGGTTGCTCGGAACGGACCGCCGCCGCGTGCTGGAGAACGCGGTCGAACAACAGGGCCTGATTCAGATCACGCGGGACTTTTGCGATCGCTCGAACGCAGCTTGTGAGCAATGCCGTTTTCCTGAGTTGGTGGAGGTTCAATTCGGAACCGGGGCGAGATCAGCTGCATTGTGACCATTTGCGCGTTAGGGATAGTTGCTGAACGCAAAGACGCAAGTGCAAGGGCGCGAAGTGGACAGATGTTTGAAGAACGGCGTCGGTTCAGACTTCGCCGGAGAAAAGGTCACCAAAACTCCTCTGCGCCTTTGCGTTTATGGCAAATTGAGCAAAGGCGGCTGGCGCTGAGCCTGCACTGCGGGAGTGTTCGAAGAGAGCTGAGAAGCTTACTTGACGTCGATCTGCGCGAAAGGATTGTTTGCAAAGCCGGGCTTTTGACTTCCGGCAGGCTCCTGGTCCTTCTTGCCCTTGATCTGAACTGTGCCGGGCTGCGAAGGCGCGGCCTGCGCCGGGGCTGGAGCTTCACCTTCAGAGTCGCCTTCCGTTGCTGGCGGAGTGGCGGACTGATTCGGGTTCTTCGCGCGCTTGTTGCGGGGCAGCGGACTGATCATCACGTTGATGCCCTTGCCAATCAGCTTCGGCGGAAAATCCGGGTGGCCGTAAGGCGAAATGTCATCCAGGAATTTCTTGATGACCTGGAACCCAAATTCCGTGTGCGCCATTTCGCGGCCGCGGAACTTGAGCGTTACCTTCACCTTCATGTCCTCGCACAGGAAATCGATCGCATGGACGATCTTCACACCGAGGTCGTGCGGGTCAATGCGGGGGCTCAACTGCACTTCCTTTACCATGCTGGCGTGCTGGTGCTTTTTGGATTCCTTGTCCTTCTTGGCCTGCTCGTAGCGGTACTTGCCGTAATCGACCACGCGGCAGACGGGCGGGTTGGCCGTCGGTGCGATCTCGACGAGGTCCACGCCATGGGCGCGCGCCATGTTCAGCGCGTCGGCGAGGGAAACGATCCCGACCTGTTTGCCATCAATGCCGATGACCCGGACTTCGCGGGCACGGATTTTCCCGTTGACCCGGACGAATGAACCAGAAGAGGAAAAGTTGCGTGGAGGAAAAGGGCGATTCAAGACACCCTCACCGGTTGAAACTTATTCATGCAGATTTTGAACAACCATGCTGACAAACTTATGGCCGTAATTAAGCACGCGGAAAGCGATGCGCAAGTAAATAATAACCCTCATTTCGCCTTTAAACCGGGGCTTCACGGGCAAATCTCAAGTCGGCCCGTGCGGCAACTTCAACTCAGCCCGTGGACATCCGTCGGCGGTAGAATTCGCGCACCGAAATGACGCCAGTTTCCCCCTTCGTTCAGGAATACCAACCACTCACGATTCTGACCGAACAACTGCGCCACCTCCGCTTCGCTCAAGACCATCGCCGCGGTTGAAAGCGCGTCGGATTCGGCAGCGGAATCTGCGATTGCCCAAACGCGGGGACGATCCTCGACAGCGCAGCCGGTGCGTGGATCAATAATGTGATTGCCCTTCACGGCCAGCCCCGACCCGCTCAGGGAACAATGGCTCAGCCAGAATCGCAAATCGGTGCTCGCGTCGCCCAAGCCGCTGGACCATCCGGGCGATCCTGCAGGTGCCGCACCTGCCAGCACACTGCTGCCGCCGGCGATCAAAAGAAAAGCCGGACAACTCCACTCGATCAGCTCTTCGGCCATGCGATCGAGGGCGAACCCTTTGCCAATCGCGCCAAGGTCGAAGTTCAGTTCCCCGGATTGGCAGGAAATCAACATTCCTTCGCGCGAAAGGGACCACTCCGGCAGTTGGTCTGAAGTTTGCCGCGCCAAGGGCGAAACGCAGAAGGCGCGTTCGGTGGCGGCTTCCATTTTCTTCGCTATCTCCAGGCAGGCGAAGGTCGGTTCCAACAGCCGAAGCGTCTCACCAGGCAAAAGATCTTTGATCTGGCTGATCTCGCTGTTCTCGCGGAAGCGGCTGAGCAGATTTTCCAGCCGATCCAGCAAGCGAAACGCCGATTGCGCGGCTTGCTCTGCATAATCCCTTTCCTCCCCAGCGATCCGAACTTCAAAAAAAGTCGCCATCGCCTCGTGCCTGAAGACGTGAATCGGATCACTCATGCTCGGGTGGCTTCCACAGCAAAACGAGCACTTCCGGGCGAACACCAAAAAATTCCGGACGCCAGCCATCGAGTGTTCCTTGCAACAGTTCGGCACATTCCAGCGACGTGATGTAAATGTCAGCCCCGCCGGGATTCTGGCCGGGCTGGAAGTATCCCGTGTTTGGAAACTGACGCAGATACCACGGCAACGGCCATGGGTCAGCGGCGCAAACGGCGATCTTCAGATCACGTTTCGCGGGCAGGCGTGCCGCCACTTTCTCGATGCGTTCCGGCAGGCCGAGCAAGTCTTCAACCGTGTGCGCGTAAGCGTACGGATTGCGTTCGTCGGCGGGTTTCAGAAAGCACCAGCGCCAGGTTTCGCGAGCGAGCCCGAAGTTGACCAGGAGTAAACCGGCGATGAGCAGGGCGCGCGCGGGCAGACGCGCCGATGCCTGCCAGAGCGTTTGGAAACCCACGCCTGCGAGGAGCGCCAGCGGCAGCCAAAGGTTCAGTGCCAGCCATGGGTTCTTGTAGGGAATCAGGCTGTGGATGCCCCAGATGGAAAGCGCGTAAACCACCAGCATCTGGAGCAGCAACCGGCGTGCGGGTTCGCTTCCAGGCCGGTTGCGGAAAGCATGAATGCAGCCCACGAACGCCAACCCGAACAGAGCCGCACCAGCTCCAGAGCCGAGCAACGCGAAATAATAGCCGAACGGCTTCTCGTGACCTTCGCCGCCGGCGCGGGACGCAAA
>CAMLLE010000026.1 GCA_946480555.1 uncultured Verrucomicrobia subdivision 3 bacterium | reverse complement strand
GACTGCGAAAGCGCGATCGCTGTTTTGCGAATTCGCGATCAAAGTCGTGGACCTCTGGCAGTACGAAGCCGGCCTGCCGGTGGAGCGCTTGCTTGGCGATGCGAGTGGCTGGGAACATTTCGCCGCCGCCCAGGCTACTGGCAAAGGCGTGCTGCTGCTGACGCCACATCTTGGGAATTGGGAATTTGGCGGCCCCTGGATGACGCGGCGCAACGTCACGTTATTGGTCATCACGCTGGCGGAACCGGGGAGGAACTTCACCGAACTTCGCCAGGCTTCGCGCGCGCGATGGAACATCGAAACGCTCGTGATTGGCAACGATCCATTCGCGTTCCTTGAGATCATCAAACGCCTGGAAGCGGGCGCTACCGTTGCGTTGCTGGTGGATCGGCCACCGGAAGCAACGGCCGTAGACGTGCAGCTGTTTGGCCAGAGGTTCAAAGCGTCGGTCGCCGCCGCCGAACTCGCGCGCGCCTCGGGTTGCGTGTTGTTGCCGGTTTACATTCCGCGAGAAGCGAACGGCTACGCGGCGCACATTCTGCCGCCGATTGCGTATGATCGACCCGGCTTGCGCGATCGCGAGAACCGGCAGAAGCTGACCCAGCAAATAATGACCGCTTTTGAGCCAGCGATCCGGAAGCACCTCAACCAATGGTTTCATTTCATTCCACTGTGGCCAAAATAAAACCTATGGGAGCATTCAACATTCAACATTTCACCCTCGACTCTCATCCCAGGAAAGTGACGTCCCACCCCAAGACCATCGGGTGGTTGCTGGTGGCTGCGTGTTGGATGCTTTCCTGCATCCCGCTTTCCGCAGCAGAACCCAACGCCATGATCAATTCATGGCTCTCGGCGCAAACCAATCTTCAAACCTGGTCCGCGGATTTCGTCCAGACACGAACCCTGAAATCACTCGCTCAGCCCGCAGTTGCGCAAGGCAAAGTTTCGTTCGCCGCACCAGACAGGTTTCATTGGGAAATCACCGATCCGTCTCCCACCATGGCGATTCGTTCCGGGCCTGAACTGTGGGTGATCTATCCAAAACTCAAGCGCGCGGAGCGTTATCCACTCACCAATGCCGCGGGGCCGTGGCGGGATACGCTCGCGCTGTTGGAAGCGGGATTTCCGCGCAGCCGGGCGGATCTTGAGTCACGCTTCCGCGTGCAATCCACTGTCGTGACAAACGGTGTTTGCGCCGTCGATCTCCAGCCGAAATCAGCCTCAGCCCGCCGGATGATTCCCCGCATCACGGTGCTGTTCGCCACCGACGATTTTGCGCTGCGCGCGACGGAACTCGCTTTTGCGGACGGCTCAACCATGCGCAACGATTTCACAAATCGCGTGACAAATCCCCAACTTGACCACGGGATGTTCACGCCCAAGCTGGACGCGGATTTCACCGTCACTGAGCCCGCGAAAGCCTCGAAACGATGAGCAAACTTCAAACTGCGTTAAGACAGCTGCCGCACGGACCGGAATTTCGCTTTGTCGATCACCTCGTCAGCCTTGACCCCGGCAAGCATGGCGTGGGTGAGTATCGCGTGCGCGGCGACGAGCCGTTCCTTCGCGGCCATTTCCCGGGCGAACCGCTGTTCCCCGGTGTGTTGCTGGTGGAAGCAGCCGCCCAACTGGCCGGAACGGTTGCGCAATGCGATCCCGCCATTGGTCCCCTGCCCGGCTTGAAACTGACGGCGATGCGCGGCATTAAGATCCTTGGCTCTGCGCGGCCCGGCGAAGTGGTCCGCCTCGAAGCACGTGTGACTGGCCGGCTTGGAAATCTGATCCAGGCCCAGACGACGGCGCAGGTGAACGGAACGATTGTCATGCAAGGCGATCTAACCTTGAGCGGCGGATGACCTCGATGAGAGAAGATGCGGTGTCCGAATTGCCCGAATTGAGAATATGAAGACCAATGCCTTTGTTGCGGACGGCTTCCGTCGCTGGCTGGAGACGGGTGCCCAAAAGCGGCGGGCCGAATTGGAAGCAGCAGTTCGCGCTCAGTTTGAATTGCAGCTTGCCGCGGCGAGTTCTCCGGAGGAACGCGATCGCATTGAAGCTCAGATCAAGCTTGAGACAGAACAACAATGGCGGAAGCTCAAGCCCGGTTTGCATTGTCTCTGGACGAAAAACCCGTGACCGCGCCGACCTTGCGTCTTTTCGACGCCCACAACCACCTTCAGGACGAACGCCTCGCGCCGCACTTGGAGGCGATCCTCGTTCATTTTCCCGCGGCCAGCATTGAGGCGATGGTCGTGAATGGCTCGTGCGAAGAAGATTGGCCCACTGTTCTGGAACTGGCCACGCGCGTGCCGCAAGTGGTTCCTTCCTTCGGCTATCACCCGTGGTACATCCGCGAGCGAACGACGAACTGGCAAAGTGAGTTGATCCGCTTCCTGGACTCAACCCCGTCAGCCATCGGTGAAATTGGCCTGGACAAGTGGATCAAGGATCACGATCTGCCGCAGCAGGAAGAAGTCTTCGTGTGGCAGCTGCGCCTGGCCGCAGAGCGCAATCTGCCGGTGAGCATCCATTGTCTGCAGACGTGGGGACGGTTGCTGGAAATCTTGAAGCGCGAGCCGCGCCCTGCGTGCGGCTTCGTGCTGCATTCCTTCGGAGGTCCGAAAGAGATGGTTTCGCAGCTTGCCGATCTCGGCGCTTTCTTTTCGCTGCCGGGTTACTTCGCGCACGAACGAAAGGAACGCCAGCGCGAAACGTTCAAACACGTTCCGCGCGAGCGGTTGTTGATCGAGACAGATGCTCCGGATCAATGTCTGCCAGACGAACGCGTGGAATTCCCGTTGCCCGCCGGAACGAACGGCAGGCCGCTGAATCACCCGGCGAACCTGCGGGCCGTATACGCGTTCGCCGCTGAATTTTTGGAATGGCCATTGGAAGATCTCGCACGCCAGGTCGAAGCAAACTTCCGGAAGGTCTTTGGCAACGCCCTGAACAGGAGAAGCTGATTGTATCGATTCTCAGAAGTCGTTTCCGAAAAGCCGTGGATGGAAAATGGCGGGGCTCGCCAGAGCGCCGCTACGTGGCAGCGAACTGGAGTTCGCCGTTAATCGTTAAATTGAATCAGGCGCCCTCTGCGTCTCGGCGTATCCGCGGTCAATCTCAGGCTCCAGCAACACCCATCGCAGCCGGTTTCTGAACTGAGGTTCCCAAAGCAATCCGTTCCACGATCCGCGATGCAGCGACCAATCCAAACGTTCCCGTCACAAAGCTCGCGGTGCCGAAACCAGTGCTGCAATCGATCCGGAAATCGGTCGTCGTTCCGCGATCGCAGGAAACACTTCCATCGGCCTGGGCATAGACGACCGGTTCACGGGAGAAAACGCAATCCACACCAAAGCTCTTGTCCGCCTGGGTGAAGCCATGCTTCGAGCGCAACTCCTTGCGCACGTGTTTCAGAAGCCGGTCATTCGACGAAAACGCCAGATCGCGAATCTCAATCGCGGTCGGATCGCGCCGACCACCCGCTCCGCCAGCCGTGATCACCGGGATGTTCTTTCGGCAGCACAGTGCGATCAGCAGCGCCTTCATCGAGACACGATCGATCGCGTCGAAGACGTAATCGAACTTGGTGGCAAGGATGGCCTCGGCGTTGGATTCGAGGAAGAACTCCTGCCGCGCATGCACCTGGCAATCCGGCTGGATCAAGCGCGCGCGTTCCGCCATGACTTCGACCTTCGGTTTGCCGAACGTGCCTGTGAGCGCATGCAACTGACGGTTCACGTTGCTGATGCAGACATCGTCAAGATCGACGATCGTGATCCGCCCCACACCGGAGCGCGCGAGCGCTTCCACGGCCCAGGAGCCGACGCCGCCGATGCCGACCACGCAGACGTGGGCTTCACGCAGGCGTTGCGCGCCATCATTTCCGAACAAGCGGCCAATGCCGCCAAACCGAGCTTCGTGCTGAGTCATATCTGTGCTTTTGCCAGACGCAAAACGGCAGAGAGAATAGCAGCAATTGGGGAACTTTCCAGCGGCGGTTTTGAAATAATTTCGAGGGCAACCGAGAGGTGAGTCATTCCCCGAATCGGATCCGTTCAAACATTAAACAATGAACATTCAACGCTCAACATTCATTGGGAGTTCGGCGTTGAATGTCGAATGTTGAATGTTCTTTGTTTCACAGGGCCTGGGAAGCGGATGCCTCACATCCTCGCCGGTCTCACAACTGAAAACCCGAAGCACGTCAAACTTTCGCCATCGTCCGCCGGGCTTTGCGGAACCACACCCGATCCCGCTTCCGTTGGAACGCCGGTGCATGCGCCACGTCCTGCAGCACGTCATTCAACTCCGCCCGTGCCAGATCCTTCTCCCCTTTCGCCAAATACAGTTCCGCCAGTTGCACCTTTGCGCGCGGATACGAATTGGATTCTGTCACGCGTTTCCAGGTTTGGATGGCGGCATCCGTTTCGCCAAGAGCGGCAAGCGTTTCGGCCAACGCCATCATGGTGTAGCTGTACTCGTGCTTGGGATTCTGCGCGATGACGCTTTCGATCAGCGGCCGGGCGTCGGCGGGACGTTTCAACCGCAGCAGGCATTGACCCAGATGCGCCCGCGTGTCGAGGTCCTCTGGATCCCGTTCCATCGCGGCTCGATAGCTGGCTTCCGCCTGGTCCAACTTGCCCGTCTGAAAATAGACGTCGCCGAGCTGCGAATGATGATGCGCCTTGTCGAGATGATGAATCTGCGCCTGAAGCTGCTTGATGCGTTTGCGGTCGTAAGCGCCTGGAAGCTCGAAGCCGCTCGTGGACGTCGGCGCGCCGCGATACATGTAGAAGAAATACCAGATCGCTGTGAGCCCGGGCAGCACGAGCATGATGCCCACCCAGCCCCACTCGCCTTTGCGCCCGGCGTCGATCATCATCCACACTTGAAACGCGAGGAACAGCAGGCCGCTGCCGAATCCAAACCAGGGAATGTCGCCTTCGTACACGCCGCGGAGATTAGAAAAAAGCCCGACGCCGGGAAAGCGGGATGTGCGTCGGCGTGATCGAATGTGGGTGATATCGTCCTCGGTCTCGCGCTCGCCGTCCCCGCCCTGAATAATCGACGAGAAGGAGGAGGAGGATTGCGCGAACGACAAACGTTGAGCGTTTTCGTCCCCAGCGCCTCCCCTGTCCTCACCCCATATTTCCCAAATTCGTCCCTCGGTTAGGTTCTCGGTACGAGGTCACCGTGAAACTGATTATCCTCATTCTGGGCATTGCCATCGGGGCCATCGCGGTCTGGTATTACCGCGATCAGCCAAAAGGTTCTCCGGCGCGCGACACCGGCGAGCGGATTGAATCCGCCGTCCGTTCCGCGGGCGACAGTCTGCAAGAGAAACTCCGCTCCTGGGATCTCGACACCGACAAGATCAAAGCGGAGCTGGACAAGTCCGGCAAAGTCATCCGTCAGAAATCGCGTGAAGCAGGCGACGCGATTGCCGACGCCACCGCCGATGGCCGAATCACGACTGAAATCAAAGCCAAGCTCGTGCGCGATTCGCAGCTCTCTGCGCTCGACATTTCGGTGAACACCACCAGCGGCATCGTGACTCTTTCGGGCAGCGTGGAGAATCCCGAATTGATTGGCAAAGCCATGCTGCTGGCCATGGAAACGGACGACGTGAAGGAAGTTGTTTCCACGCTCCAGGTTAAAGCGAGTCGATGACATGCCGCACGATCCTTCAACCAATCCGACGAACCTGGCCTTCGTTGAAAGCCTCTACGAAGATTATCTGCGCGACCACAAATCCGTTTCCGAAGATTGGCGGGCGTATTTCCAAGGTGTGGCAAGCAATGAGCTGCGCTTTCCCAAACCGCATTTTGGTCCCAGTTTCCGTCCGTTCAGCATTTTCAACCCGCCCAGCAATGGCGCTGCCTCGCAATTCGCGGATCGCTCCACGGCCGCGTTGCAGGATCGCATTTACCTGCTGATCCGGCTTTACCGCGTCCGCGGGCATCGTATCGCGCAGGTCGATCCCCTCGGCCAGCCGATTCCCACGCCGCCGGAACTGGAGCCGGAGTTCTTCGGTTTCACCCCGGCGGACATGGATCTGCCGGTTCACAGTGAGACGTTCCAATACGATGGCGAACTCACGCTGGGGAGCTTGCTGGAGCGCCTGCGCAACACCTATTGCCGGAGCATTGGCGTGCAATACATGCATATCGATGATCTCCGCGTGCGCCGCTGGCTGCAGCGCCGGATGGAGATGACCGAAAACCGGATTCAGCTCGCGCGCGACGAACAACTCCGGATTCTGACGCGGCTCACTGACGCCGTTACGTTCGAGGAATTCATCCGCAAGAAGTTCGTCGGCGCAAAGAGCTTTTCCCTGGAAGGCTCGGAAAGCCTGATTCCGCTGCTTGATCTCGCGATCGAGAAGGCTGGCGAACAAGGGATCGAGGAGATCGTGATGGGCATGGCGCATCGTGGCCGCCTGAACGTCCTCGCGAACATCATGGGCAAAAATCCGCGGCAGATTTTCCGCGAGTTTGCCGACACCGACTGGCGGCGCCAGCCCCACCGCGGCGACGTGAAATACCATCTCGGTTACGATTCAGAATGGAAGACCGCCTCCGGCCGCAAAGTTCGCCTGTCCGTTTGTTTCAATCCAAGCCATCTGGAGTTCGTGAATCCCGTCGCGCTGGGACGCGTCCGCGCGCGGCAGGATTGTTTGAAGGACCGGGACCGCGCGCGCGCGATGACGTTGTTAATCCATGGCGACGCGGCTTTCGCGGGCGAAGGCATCGTTCAGGAAACATTGAACCTGAGCCAGATTCCCGGCTTCTGCACAGGCGGCACGTTGCATGTCATTGTGAACAATCAAATCGGTTTCACCGCCGGACCGGAACAGGCGCGATCGATGCAGTACGCCAGCGACGTGGCGAAGATGCTGCAGATTCCCGTCTTTCACGTGAATGGCGAAGATCCGGAAGCCGTCGCGCAAGTCGTGCGGCTGGGCATGGATTTTCGCCGCGAATTCCAGCGCGACGTCGTGATCAACATGTACGGCTACCGCCGGCTTGGTCATAACGAAGGCGATGAACCGACGTTCACCCAGCCCGCGCTTTACCGGGCGATCGGCCGGCGCAAACCCGTTCGCGAAGGTTACCTGGAACATCTGCTGAAGCTCGGCGGCGTCACCCGGGAGGAGGCAGATGAAATTGCCGCGCGCCGGCGCGAAGTACTGGAGAAGGAATTGTCCCAGTCGCAGAAGGAGGATTCAGAAGCGGGGCGCCCGATCATTACCCGATGGAAATGCAAGGGCGGCCTGGAGCCGGCGGGTGAAGAAGCTGCGACGGCCATTTCGCGCGATCAGCTCTCGCAGTGGCTGCTCGCGCTGAATCGTCTGCCGGAAAACTTCCACCTGCATCCCAAACTCAAGAAGCTGTTTGAAACGCGTGAGCAGATGGCTCGCGGTGAAATGCCGCTCGACTGGTCCGCCGCGGAAGCACTGGCATTCGCAAGTCTTGCGGCGGAGGGCCGGCGCGTTCGGCTCACGGGTCAGGACAGCGAGCGTGGCACTTTCAGCCATCGTCATGCGGTGTTGCACGACCATCAGGATGGCCACACCCACATGCCGCTGCAGCATCTGGCGGAGGGCCAGGCCAGTGTGGAAATCTACAACAGCCCCTTGTCAGAAACGGGCGTGCTGGGATTTGAATACGGCTACAGCCTCGACTGCCCGGAAGGCCTGGTGCTTTGGGAAGCGCAGTTCGGCGATTTCTGGAACGTCGCGCAGCCGATTGTGGATCAATTCATCGCAAGTGGTGAAGACAAATGGGGCCAGTTGAGCAACCTCGTCCTGTTGTTGCCGCATGGATTCGAAGGTCAGGGACCGGAACATTCCAGCGCGCGGCTGGAGCGCTTTCTCGCCTTGAGTGTCGAGGACAACATCCAAGTGGTGTATCCCACCACGCCCGCCCAATACTTCCATTGCCTCCGCCGCCAGGCTGTCCGCGAGTGGCATAAACCGCTCGTGGTCATGACGCCCAAGAGCCTCCTGCGCCATCCAAAGGTGGTTTCGCAGGGAGATGAATTCACGCGTGGCGGTTTCCAAAGGATCATTCCCGATGCTCTGCAATCGCCCGCTGATGAAGTCCGGCGCGTGCTGCTTTGCACGGGGAAGATCTATTTCGAGCTGGAGGAGCACCGCGCGGAAGCCGGCCGGCGCGATGTCGCGATTGTCCGCCTGGAGCAGTTGTATCCCTTGCGCCGGGATATATTGGAGAAGGCGTTCAGCGATTATCGCGAAGGTACGCCCATGTTCTGGGTTCAGGAGGAACCGGCGAACATGGGCGCGGCGAATTACCTCAAAATCCTTTTCGGCGACAATCTGCTCGGACGTTTTCCGCTCAAGACCATTGCGCGCCCCGCCGCAGCCACGCCAGCATCCGGCTCCGCCAAGCGCCACAAGCACGAGCAAACGGAAATCATCAAACGCGCCTTCACCGATGTCTGAAACCACTTCTCCAATCGGCAGCCGCCCGGGTCACGAAACGGATTCCCGGCCCGCAAACGCGACAATCGTCCGCCTCCTCACTCAGCGGCTGCAGCGCACACGCATCGCGAAACAAGCTTATGTCTATCGAACTGAAAGTCCCCGAGATTGGCGAATCGATCACCGAAGTTGAAATCGGCGAATGGTTCAAGAAGGAAGGCGACGCCGTCCAGAAGGACGAGCCTATCGTGACGCTGGAGAGCGAAAAGGCGACGGTGGAACTGTCTTCACCCGAAAGCGGCACGATCGCCAGGATGCTTAAGAGCAAGGGAGATGTGGCAAAGATCGGCGAAGTGATCGGCTACCTGGAGAATGGCAAAACGACTGCCATGCCCGCGAAAGCCGCCGCACATGCGCCGGATCTCGGCGCCGCGGCAAAGACGACGCCGATGGTGGACGAACCGAAAGCCGAAACTCCAAAGGTCGAACAAGCAGAGAAAATGGGGACGGCATCGCGCCCCCCCGCAGCCGAACCAGCGAAGGACAGACCGCGCAGCCAGCGTCAGATCGAAGAACCAAGTTCATCGGCGAAGAGTGAAGTTCAGCAACCAGAACGTTCTGCTGCCGCAGATCGAGCTGCAGCGCGGCAGGAGGAAATAGTCCCCATGAGCCGCCTGCGCCGGACCGTTGCCGAGCGTTTGGTGGAAGCCCAGCGCAACGCCGCATTGCTCACAACCTTCAACGAGGTTGACATGAGCGCGGTGATGCAATTGCGGCGCGAATACGGCGAATCCTTCCAGAAGAAACACAACGTAAAGCTTGGCTTCATGTCGTTTTTTGTGAAGGCGGCAATCGATGCCTTGAAGCAATTCCCGGCGGTGAACGCGGAGGTCCGCGGCACCGACATTGTCTATCACAACTACTTCGACATCGGCGTCGCGATTGGCAGCGGCAGGGGCCTGGTAGTTCCGGTCCTGCGCAATGCGGAGCGAATGAGCTTTGCCGAAATCGAACTGGCGATCGGCGACTTTGCGAATCGCGCGAAGGACAACCGGCTGAAGCCAGACGAACTTCAAGGGGGCACATTCACCATCAGCAATGGCGGGGTTTACGGCTCCCTTCTCTCCACGCCAATCGTGAATCCGCCGCAGAGCGGCGTGCTGGGCATGCACGCAATTCAAGAACGTCCGATCGCTTTCGAAAGCCAGGTGGTGATCCGGCCGATGATGTACCTCGCCTTGAGCTACGACCATCGGATCATTGACGGCCGCGAAGCCGTGTCCTGTCTGAAACGGATTCGGGAAGTCATCGAAAATCCCGCACGCTTGCTCATGGAGGTATGAATGTACACCCGGACCGGGGCGGCAGTCGGAATAAACCCCATTTTCACTTTCGACGACACTGTGTTGGATCGGCGGCACCTATGAGTGTGACCCTCAATTACGCAGCCGTCGGTGAAACGATTCGCGCCGATTACCGCGAGGTGACCTCGCAATACCGGCGCGACGATGAAATTGAGGTCACCACCGAGAATCATCGGCACATCAGCAGCACGCTGGAACGGTTATGCGATTCCTTTCCCAAACCGGTTCGTGCGCTGGATGTCGGCTGTGGCACCGGCCGATATTTTCATTGCCTGCGAAACGTCCGTGAACTGCTGGGCGTGGACATCACCGAGGAAATGCTGCGCGCGGCCGAGCACCCGGTCCGTGCGGAGCGGATTTGCATTCCGGAGATTCGTCTCGTGTGTGCGAATTTCTATCTGGTGAATTTCCCGCCGAAGACATTCGAGTTGATCTATTCGCTCGGCATGTTTGGCAACGGCTGCCCGGTCACGGTGGAGGTATGCAATCGTTTTCATGACTGGCTCACGCCGGGAGGCAAGCTTTACTTCAACACGGTGGACATTGCCGGCTTGCCGTTGCGGAACCGCCTTCGCCGGCAGGTCCGTCCGGTCGTGTATCCCCTGCTCCCTCGCTCGTTGCGGGCCAGGCTGGATGAGCGTGCGGCGCAGCATCCGTTCTATGGCATGAGCCGGCGCGAATTGGAACGCGTGCTGAAGCAGAGCCGGTTTAAGAACTTCGAAGTCACCTCGCATCGCTGCGAATCGCCATTGTGGAATGGGCGGCATCTGGAGTGCATCGCTTCGAAGGACAGTTAAACCTGAAACCGCACTGGATCGCTTGCCCGGAAGTTTCTTCTCCGCGCCGCCCCCAGGCTTCGTTCGCTCGTCCAGCGGGACGGAAAATACCTCGACGAACCTTTGATCCAACTTCAGCTGAGCACTGCCCCCGCCGTAAAGATCTCGTCCGACATCGTGCCTTCCGACACTTTTGTCACAGGACCGGTCATCAGAATGTCAAACTCGCGGCTGATCTCGATCGCCAGCTTCCCGCCAGGCATGTGGACAGTGATCGACCGGTCGCACAAGCCGAGCTTGTGTGCCACGGATGCGGCGGCGCTGCTGCTGCTGCCTGACGCGAGCGTGTAACCGGCGCCGCGTTCCCAGATCTCGATCTGGATGTTTGCGCGATCGAGCACTTTCAGGAACTGAACGTTGGTGCGGTTCGGGAAATTCGGGTGCACTTCCAGCAGCGGGCCGTATTGCCGGGCGAGATCGGCATTGATCTCCGGGAGCGGCAGCACGCAATGCGGGTTTCCGACGGTCGCGGCGCAATAGGTGAATTTTTGCCCGCCCACTTCGATCGTTTCGCTCAGCACATCGCGTTTCGCACCCACCACGGGAATGCGCTCGCTCGAGAAGCTCACCTTGCCCATTTCCACGCGCACCATCCGGCCGCTTTCGAACACGGTGGATTTTACCAGTCCGCCCGCGGTCTCAATGGCGAATTCCTCATCGCCAACCATCTTCCTGTCCCACAAGTAGCGCGAAAAAATGCGCAAGCCGTTGCCGCTCTTCTCGGCCTGGCTGCCATCGGGATTGTAGATCACGAGGCTCGCCTTCGCCGTGGCAGATGCCGTGGGGCCGAGCAGAATTCCATCAGAGCCGATGCCGAAATTGCGATGGCATATCAGCTTCACCTGCTCAATCGTGAGCGGCGCGGAAAGTTCTTTTGGATCGAGCACAAGATAATCGTTTCCGAGCGCGTGATATTTCCAAAAATTCATGGCCGGAGACGCTAACGTCCCATGCGCACTGCGCAAAGGAAATTTTCGGACAGTACTGAGGTTCGAGGGGCCCGCCCGGACCGGAATGTGGAACAGAGTGTTCGGGGGTGGATGGCAGCGCGGCGGCAATCGTGCACTGTTTTGGCTCCTTCCTGAGTTCATGGAACGCTGATATCTTCCCACGCATGTGCAATCGAGTCGTTCAAAAAGGAAACGTGATCAAGCCAGGCCAGCCTGCGACGGTGCTGCTGCGAGGACCGAATGGCGAGTTTGAGCTGCCTTTCAACGAAGCAATCTTCGGCGGCCCAGCCAAGAACGAAAGCCGGTCGTATTGGATCAAGCGGGAAGGCGCCGAAGAAGTGCTGGTGCCGGACGTTTTGCGCTTCGGCGAGAAAAACAAATCCACTGGCGAACAAGGCTGGGAAGATCTGCCGCCCAATTCAGCGCTGGAAGGACTCCTCCTTCCCCGGCCGCCCGGCAAGGATTACCGGCTGCTGAAGATCGTCACCCAGCCCGCGACGCCCGACCAATTTGCCCGTCTTGGCAATGACCGCGCGCCAGTGGTGCGCCGGACCGGCTGAGGGCATGCTTCCGCGTTCCGGTTATCCATGCCTCACCAATCCGACTGAACCATTGCGTGCCGCGTCGATCGCGCACAACCGCGCTCGAAGAAACAAGCCCAGCCTCAAACACCACCTGTTGAACGTTCCCTGCTGGATGTTCGCAAGCTCACGCGCCCGACATTTGTAACCAGACTTTTCGTTGGCAAATGGATTGGGCGTCGGGTACTTATACGCTATCCGAATGAGTGCCAAAAAGCTGTCCGACGAGTCTGAGGCGTTGAGCAAGGAAGTCCAAGTGCTCAACAAACTTGGCATTCACGCCCGTCCCGCAGCC